>NZ_JAVSCF010000147.1:0-16033 GCF_031932565.1 Streptomyces sp. B1866 | reverse complement strand
CGTCCCCGCCGCCCGTATCGCCTGCCGCGCCGCTGCCCGCGTCGCCGCCGTCCGCTTCGCCGGTGGCCGCGTCGCCGCCGCCTCCCGTGGCGCCCGCGCAGTCGCCCGCGACACCGCCGCCGTCGGCCCCGACCCCCGCGACGCCGCCCCCGGCCGCGCCCGCGCCCGCAGCCGTACAGGCCCCCGCCACCCCGACCCCGGCCACACCTCCCCCGGCGGCCCCGGCCACTCCGCACCCCCAGGCGGCCACCCCGCCGCCGTACGCGGGAACCCCGCCACCCCAGGCGAGCACGCCACCCCCGTACGCCCAGACTCCGTACGCGCCGGGCCCGTACACCCAGGCGCCCCTCACCGCCCACGGCCCCTACCAGCAGCAGGCGCCCCACACCCACGCCGCGCCGCTGACCGCCGCGCCCTGGCCGACCGGCCTCCACCCGGCACCGGCCCCGGCCTTCGCCCCGGCGGTGCGCTCGCCGCGCGGCCTGGCCAACGTCCTGCTGGCCGCGTTCGGCCTCGGCCTGCTGCTCACCGTCCTACACCTGATCGTGAGCTTCGCGCTCTACGGCGCGTACGGCGACGCCCTCGACGACCTCGGCTTCGACTACGCCGACGACCTCGGCCTCGACTACTCCTCCGACCTCGACGACAAGAAGGACGCCGTCACGACGGTGGAGGTCTTCTCCGTCCTCACGGGGCTCGCGGTCGTCGGGCTGTGGCTGGCGTGGTTCCGGCGCGCCTACGTCAACGCCGCCGCCTTCGCGCCGGGTCGGCACCGCTTCGGCCCCGGCTTCGCGATCGGCTCGTGGTTCATCCCCGTCGCCCAGTTGTGGTTCCCCAAGCAGATGGCCGACGACATGTGGAACGCCAGCGGCCCGCTGCCCGCCGCGCTCCCGCCCCGGCGCACGCTGGTGCACTGGTGGTGGGGGACGTACGTGGCGCTGTGGGCGCTCACCCTGGCCGCCGCCGCCACGGACGGGGCCGCGGACTCCGCCCGGGAGCACCGCAGGGCCGTGGCCTGGTCCATCACGGCCGACTTCGGCTCCCTCACGGCCGCCGTCCTGGCCATGGTCTTCGTGGCCCGGCTCACCGGGATGCAGGACCGGCGGGCCGCGGCCCTGGCCGCCGCGCCGGCGGGCACGGGCATCGTGCCGGGCGCGCCGGGGCTCGGCGGCTACGGCGCCCCCGGCGGCTACGGCCGCTGAACGCCGGGCGCCGAGACCGTACGCACGGACAGCAGACCCGCCCGCCTGGCGGCCGTAGGACCGCCAGGCGGCCCGTACCCGGGGACCGCCCCCGCTACAGCAGCGGGTTGACGACGATCGTCTCCTCGCGGCCCGGCCCGACGCCGATCGCCGAGATCGGCGCGCCGGACAGCTCTTCCAGCGTCTTCACGTACCGCTGCGCGTTCGCGGGCAGGTCCGAGAAGGACTTGGCCTTGGTGATGTCCTCCGACCAGCCCGGCAGCATCTCGTAGACCGGCTTCGCGTGGTGGAAGTCGGTCTGGCTGTACGGCAGCTCCTCCACGCGGCGCCCGTCGATCTCGTACGCCACGCACACCGGGATGTGCTCCCAGCCGGTGAGCACGTCGAGCTTGGTGAGGAAGAAGTCGGTCAGGCCGTTGACGCGGGTCGCGTAGCGGGCGATGACCGCGTCGAACCAGCCGCAGCGCCGGTCGCGTCCGGTGGTCACGCCGCGCTCGCCGCCGATCGTGCGCAGCCGGTCGCCGTCCGCGTCGAACAGCTCGGTCGGGAACGGCCCGGCGCCCACGCGCGTGGTGTACGCCTTGAGGATGCCGATGACGCGGCTGATCTTCGTCGGCCCCACGCCCGCGCCCGTGCAGGCGCCGCCGGCGGTCGGGTTGGAGGAGGTGACGAAGGGGTACGTGCCGTGGTCGACGTCGAGCAGCGTGCCCTGGCCGCCCTCGAAGAGCACGACCTTCCCCTGGTCGATGGCCTCGTTGAGCACCAGGGTGGTGTCGGTGACGTAGCTCGCGAGCTGGTCGGCGTAGCCCAGCAGCTCCTCGACGACCTGGTCGGCGGCGATGGCGCGGCGGTTGTAGAGCTTGGCGAGGACCTGGTTCTTGAAGTCCAGCGCGGCGTCGACCTTCTGCCGCAGGATGGACTCGTCGAACAGGTCCTGCACCCGGATGCCCACCCGGTTGATCTTGTCGGCGTAGCTGGGGCCGATGCCGCGGCCGGTGGTGCCGATCTTCCGCTTGCCGAGAAATCGTTCCGTCACCTTGTCGAGCGTGGTGTGATACGGCGTGATCAGGTGGGCGTTACCGCTGATCAGCAGCTTGGAGGTGTCGACACCGCGCGCCCGCAGCCCGCTCAGCTCGGAGAGCAGGACCGCGGGGTCCACGACGACGCCGTTGCCGATCACCGGCGTGCACCCCGGCGAGAGGATGCCGGAGGGGAGGAGGTGCAGGGCGTAGGTCTGGCCGTCCACGACGACGGTGTGGCCGGCGTTGTTGCCGCCCTGGTAGCGCACCACGTAGTCCACGGAGCCGCCGAGCAGGTCGGTGGCCTTTCCCTTGCCCTCGTCACCCCACTGAGCACCGAGCAGCACAAGTGCGGGCACAGGCGTACACCCCTTCCGGGCGGGGCATGTCCAACGTGCGCGGCGGCGCGCCGCCGTGGGTGGCGGGCTGCCGTGTGGCGGCGGGCTGCCGCCACCCGTTCCGTCGGACCGGTGCCCCGGATAGACGAAGCCCCTGGCGCAACAGCGACAGGGGCTCTTGCACCGAGAGATTACCTGAGGAAGGACCGAGGTGTCGGCTCCAGACCCTGCGGGGCACTCCCTGCTCGTGGTCATCGACCCGGCCGCCCGCAGCGCGGACGGAGAGTCCGTGCGCATCGCCAGGGACGTGCTGTGCGCGGGCGCGCGCGTCAAACTCTGCCTGCCGGAGGGGCCGGAGGAGGTCGCACGGGCCCTCGCGCGCCGGGGCAGCCGCCGCCCGGTGGTGGTCGGCGACGACCGCGCGCTGCTGCGGGTCGTGGAGCTGCTGCACCGCGAGCGGGACCTGGCCGGCGCGCCGCTGTCGGTGGTGCCGGTGGGCGGGCCCGCGGCGGTGGCGCTGGCCCGCTCGCTGGGGGTGCCGACGGGCGCGGTGGCGGCGGCGCGGGCGGTGCTCGACGGGGCGGGGTGCCGCCGCGACCTGCTGGTGGACGACCTGGGCGGGGTGGTGCTCGGCAGCCTGGCGATCCCGTCGGGGCCGACCGGGCTGTACGGGCCGTCGTGCGGACCGTACGAACCGGTGTACGCGGACCCGTACGCGCCCCCGTACCCGGACGTGCCGTACGACGACGCCGCGCAGGGCACCGGCGGGTACGGCGGCGGGTACGACGGCGGCCCGCGCGGCCTCGGCGGGCCGGACGCCGGACGGGGCGCGGCCGGGCCTGACCGGTCGCGCCCGTGGTGGAGCCCGGCGGCCCGGACGGCCCGCTCCGCGCTGGCCTGGCTGGGCGGCCGCCCGGGCACGGCCCGGCCCAGGGCCGCGCGCAGGCGGGACCTGCCGCCCGCGCAGCGCCTGCGGGTGGAGGCGGACGGCGTGCTGCTGGCCGACCTGGACCGCCCGGTGGACCGGGTGTCGGTGTCGACGGCGGCCCCGTCGGCCCCGGCCCCGGAGACCGCCCCTGAGCCCCCGGCACCGGACGGCGCCCCCGGCCAGACGGCCTGCGCGGGCCTGGCCGAGGTGGTGGTGCACGCCCGGTCCGCGCAGCAGCCGGTACGGGCCAGGGCGCGGGCGATCACGGTCTCCGGCCCGGACTTCCGCTACCGCGCCGACGTGCTGGTGGGCGGCCCGGTGCCCAGCCGCACGTGGACGGTGCTGCCGGAGGCGTGGTGCCTGACGCTGCCGCGGTAGTGCTGCCGCGCGCGGCCCGGCTGAGCGGGAACAGCCCTCGGGCCCGGCCTTCCCTCATGAGGGTCATCGCACCGGGCACGCCAGTCGCGGGACGGCGCGGTGCGTCGAGCACACAACGACGCTCACGCTCAGGAACTGCGCCTGCCCCAGGTAGTACCCGCAGGTCATGTCTCCGCCCCACGCCAACCGCCCGGCGGCCGAGGCCACCACGGCGTCGATCCGCGCCGGATCCCGGTCGTGCGCCGAGGCGAACCGCGGCGCGAACTCGGCGAGCCGCCGCCCCAGCCACGCGGCTGCCTGCGCCGCCTCCTCCCACGTGCCCCGGACCAGCGTGACGGGCTTCAGCAGCCAGTACGCCGACTCGATGGGCGGCACGTCCGAGACGGGAAACTCGGCCACCGCCTGCTGATACCTGCCGACCACGTCGGCGGGGCTGCCCGGAGCCGGTTCGGCCGCCGGTGCCGGGCGACGGATGGCCTCGGTATCGAAACGCGACTTGTCCCCCGCCCAGAGATAGCCGTGGTAGTGCACAAGCGAATCCTGGTCTGTACGGTGTGTAGGCCGAGCGACCCCCGTGCGCGGAACGTCCGGGGGCCGCTCGTGGATGGTCAGGCCGGGATGTCGAACTCCCCGGCCTTCGCCCCCCTCAGGAAGTGGTGCCACTCCTGCGGGGTGAACTGCATGACCGTCTCGGTCTTGGTGTCGCGGACGGCGACAATGCCGGGGATGTTGGTGGCTATCTCCACACAGCCTTCGGTGCAGGGACCGCCACACGTGGCTGCGGTCCGGAATTCATATTGCGCCATGCCTCCTCCTGGGCCAGATCCGAAAACCCCTGCCGATGGGCCGGAATTCTCACCGGCGAGTATGAGGCTATTCTGCCGGGCCGTCGGCCAGCGACCCAGAGGCATGCGCGTTACGGACTAAAGATCACGCCTGGCGATCGCCGCCCACTTGCCCAGCAACTGTCTTGCCTGTGCGCCGAAGAGAGCGCACGCTTCGTAGCCGGAGAACTCGTCGATGTAGCTCTGCACATCTTGTGGGTCCCGGAATACAAGGACACCTGTGGAGACTTCCACAGTTGCTATTCTCTGGTCATAGATGGTGAAGGTGTTGAGCGGACAGCCGGGCATATGGGCGTCCATCGGGATGACGCCGAGTCTGACGTTCGGAAGGCGGGTGATGCCGACCAGGTGGTCGATCTGATCAGCCATGGCAGCGCGTGGCAGGAGCGGGAACCTCACGGCCTGCTCCGTCAGGACGAACGTGAAACGCTTCGAGCGGTCCTGGAAAACCTTTTGGCGCGCCAGTTTCATGCTCACAGTTTTTTCGTGCTTTCCGGGAATGTGCGCCAAGCTCGCTCGAATGTACTCCGGAGTGGAGAGAAGGCCGGTGATCATCGACAACAGGAAGGAGCGGAACTCCGACGATGACGACTCCAACCCTGCGAGTTCCAATTGCTTCTTGTCCAGGCCCTTCCGCCGAAGATCCCGCGCCTCCTGCCATTCCGTGTTCGCGATGCGAGCGAGAGCGAAAACCTCGGCGGCCAGTTCGGGCGAAGCACCAAGAGCCCTCATGATGTGCTCTATGTCCACAAGGCTCGGCCGTACCCTGCCGTTTTCGATCCGGCTGATCTTCGACTGAGACATGCTGCAACGCGCCGCGAGCCGGTCCCCGGAGAGGCCGACTCGCTTGCGCAGTGCTTTTAGCATGGCCGCCAGTTCATCCCGCGACTGGCCAAGCTGCTCAGGCTCGAACGTCAACCCTGCACGTACTCCAGAAACGGGACCGACTCGGCCAGGGCAATGCGTTGATACTCGACGAAGGGCGCTGGGTCGCCTTCGTAGACTTCCCGGCTGATCTGCGTTCCGTCGTCCTCGTAATGCATGAGGACAATCGTTGACCGGTCGAACATCCAGAAGTCCTGTACGCGCGGAAGCGGATTGTCCCGATCCGTCACGTCCAGGATTCTGATGTCTTCTCCGACGGGCGCTTGGAGGCTGTAGTAGCGCTGAAACTCGAATTGCAGGTACTCGGTCAGCGGCCGCGTGACGATGTGCACCCGGCCGATGCTTCCACCGGTCCTACGGCGCTCCTGGACGAGTCTGATCCAGTGGTCCTCACGGGGGCCGAAATCGCGCTCACCTGCCTGGAACCGGGCGAACTCATCCGCTTCCTGCGGGACGCGGTAGACCGGCAGCGTCTCAAGCCGCCAGGCCTCTGTCCGGAAGTCCCGGAACTTGGCCCGCCAGTCGTCACCATCCAAGAGCACGGAAGGTCTCCCTGAGAAGGCTTTCGGGGATCTCGACAAGAGCCTCGCCCTGGGGGGAGCGAAGCCCTCGAACACGTCGCCCTGCACGACGAAGGACTTCCTCTCCGTGCGGTACACGTTGGGGGAGTCACCCCCTCCGCACTCCCCGTTTCCGTTCCCCGTGAGCCGGGTGAGCCCCACTCGCTCAGACATGCGCATCCCCCTGCCGCTTGCCCCAGTTGGCTCGGTGATGAAGACGTTACGTGGAGCGACGCGGCGCCGTCCACGCGTACCCGTACCTATGCGCGTACTCGCATAAACCCGTGCCGCTGTGCGCGGCGCCGCCCACCCCGCCCACGCCTCCGTCTGCGGTCCAGCACGCCCCAAGACCTGGACGGCGGTTGCCCCGCTACCGCGGGGCCGGGTCCAACGACGGCGTACCGTCGTCTTTATGGCGAGTGAGCACCTCGGTGATCGGCTGGCGCGGTTGCGGCGTATCGCGGACTTGTCACAGGAAGGGCTGGCCGAGCGCTCCGGCGTGTCGGTGGACGTGGTCAGAAAGCTGGAGCAGAAGCGCAAGCACAGTGCGCGGCTGCCCACCCTGCACGCGCTGGCCAAGGGGCTGGGAATGGAGGTGACGAGCCTGCTGGGCGACCCTCCGGCCGCCCCATCCAACGGCNGAAGCGCAAGCACAGTGCGCGGCTGCCCACCCTGCACGCGCTGGCCAAGGGGCTGGGAATGGAGGTGACGAGCCTGCTGGGCGACCCTCCGGCCGCCCCATCCAACGGCGAGGCGGAACCTCCCGCGCTGGTGGCCGTGCGACGCGCCATCATGCCTCCGCTGTTCGCCCCGCCGCCGGAGCCGGACGGCGTGGAGCGGCTGTCCGCCGCGCTGCTGTGGGAGGAGATCGCGCAGGCGTGGACGCTCTACCACGGCGCGCGGTTAGACCGGCTGCTGGAGGCGCTGTCCGGGATCATCGCGGACGCCCGGCTGGCGGCCGCCGTCGGTGACGCGGACGAACGGGCGGCCGGACACGCGGCGCTGGGCAAGGCGTTGCAGCTCGGCCGACCGCTTCCGCCGCGGGGACGACGGTGACGAGCCGCTGCGGCGGCACGGGGCCCCTCCGAACGGGTGGGATTGGCGGTTCGCATGGCGAGTGGTGAGGCGACTTCTCTAGGCTGCGGCGGTACGAAGGGGCGGCGTCCGGCGACCGCCTCACGAAGACAGGTGCGGGAGAGCACGGGTGGAGCCCTACAGCAGTCACGGCAAGTTGGTACGTGACCGGATTCCGCAGATCATCCGGGAGGACGGAGCCGAGCCGGTCACCTACATCGCGGGCCGGGAGGAATACCGCGGCCGGCTGCGGGACAAGCTCGGCGAGGAGGTCGCCGAGTTCCTTGAGGCGGATGAGGACTCGGCGCCGGAGGAACTCGCGGACGTGCTGGAGGTCGTGCGCGCGCTCGCCGCGGACCTGGGGGTCGACGCGGATCAGCTGGAGAAGATCCGTGAGGCCAAGGCGGGTGAGCGGGGCGGCTTCGCCGACCGGATCGTCTGGACGGGCAACCGCTGACGCAGGCCGTCCTCGGCGACGAGTCGGTACACGACTTCGTGCACAACTGCGTGCGCGGCTGGGGACGTTGGTTGGTACGCGGCTTCGTGCACCAGGATGCCAGCGACTGGGGACGTTCGCGGGTACGCGATTCACGTCCGGGACTTGGTCAGGACGGCATGGCAGACCCCGGGCAGCGGCAGCACGGGGGCACCGGCGGCGGGGGCGAGTCCGGCCCGGCGGGCGAGGGCGGTGATCTCGCCCGGGTCGATGCCGCGCTGGAAGGTCCCCTTGCTCTGGCTGGACCAGAAGCCGTCGTGGTGAGCGGTCCAGCCGCCGTCCGCGGCGGCCTTGGTGATCTCCTCCGGTGAGCGGGTGACCACGACGACATGGCCGCCGGGGCGGGCGAAGGACGCCGCGTCTTTGAGGGCCTGGATCCGCTGCCAGGGGTCGGGCAGCACGTTGAGGACGAACATCGATGTGACCAGGTCGAAGCCGGTCCGCTCGGGGCGGGGCCAGCCGAAGTCGTCGTGAGGGTCGAAGCCTTCGGCATCCAGGCCCGCCGAGCGGTAGTGGGCGATGTCGGCGCCGCGGCCGCAGCCGTGGTCCAGGACGCTTTTGACGCCGAGGGGGCCGGCCAGGTGCTCGGTCACGGCCCGGGAGGCCGGAGAGGGGGCCTGGCGGCTCATCGCGGTCTTATGGGGCTGATACTCCCTTGCGGCCGGGGCGGCGGAGCCCTGAGCGGTGAGCTCGCTCAGCGCGAAGAGCACGTCGTCCGGCTCGGCCGCCTGGCCGGTGACGGGCAGTTCGATCAGCAGCGCGGAGTGGTCGGTGAATGCCGTCGGACCACTTCGCACTGTCGTGTCCGGGGTGACGGTGGCCGTCGCGGTCAGGTGGTCGCTGAGCAGGGCGAGGTCGCAGCGGAAGCGGCTGGGCTTGCCGGAGAAGACCCGCTCGAAGGTGAAGGCGGGCGCCGTCTCGGCGGTGGTGTCGACCAGGCCCGCCCCCTGCATCAGCTGCCTCAGCGTCTGGCGTTCGGCGTCGGTGGTGAAGGTGCTGGTCTCCTCGCCGAACAGGCCGTCCTCGGGGCGGGGGGCGAGGTTGAAGTCCCCGCAGACAAGCAGCGGGCGGCCGTCCTCGGCGGCGGCCATCACGGCGAGTTCGGCCAGCTGGGCGGCCCGGGCGGCACCGGCATAGGCGTCGAGGTGCACCTGAAGGACGACAAGCCACTCCAGCTCGATCCGCTGGACCCACGTCCTGGGCGAGGACACGGAGGGCGGGGCGAGGTCTTCGCTCATCCAGGCGGCCAGGTGTCCGTCGCCGCCGACGAAGGTGAAGCCACCGAGTGCGGGCGGCGTCCGGTCGGCGGGCTTGAACGGCTCCTGGGCGAGCACGGCCTTCACGCCGTGCTCACGCAGCCAGGCGGCGAGGTTCGAGCGGGCGCCGGCGGCGCCGAGACGCTTGTTGAGGTTGACCGAGGCCAGCAGCACGAGGGGTCCTTAAGGTCACAGGGGCAGGGGCCTGCCGGAGGCGGCCTCGTCACGGAAGGCGTCCCACAGGATGTTCAGCGGGTGGGAGCCGTCATACATCTCGCGTTCGCCCTTGCGGGCGAAGACGCCGGAGATCAGCTGGAGCATGGGGTCGAAGTCGTCGGAGAAGTCGATGAGCCGGAAGTCCTCGCTGGTGGGCAGGCGCCCGTCGACGGCGGCCTCGCCGATGGAACGGGCACACAGCATGCACCCATAGGTCATGCGGGACCGCAGCAGGGCGAGTCCGTAATAGATGTCGTCGATCTCGGCGGCGATCTGCAGCTGCGAGCGGAAGTCGGGGCCATACCAGCGCTCGACGAAGTCGGTTATCACCCCGCGGGAGGGGATGACCAGCGGCAGCGTCCGCAGCCGGTCGACGCCGACGGTCCTGGCGGCGAGCTCGCGCACCGGCAGGTTCGTCAACAGGGCAAGGCCCTCGCGATGCCATTCGAGGAAGTCGTACTCGGGGGCGACCCGCTCGGCGGCGGCCTCGGCCGCCAGCCCGCCGCACAGCAGGTCGACCTGGTTGGAGTCCAGGCGTTTCCAGAAGTCCCGGGTCCGCACATGCACGACCTTCAGCTCGACCTCCCGCTCCAGCAGCTGCGGCGCGACACGCTCCCACACCCGGCCCAGGAAACCGAGGGTGAACTCGGTCGTCCCCACCGTCAGCGTCGAGCCGAGCCGACGGCGGGAGTCGGCGATGCCCTGCAGCCAGTCGGCGAAGGTGGCCCGGGCCCGCTCGACGACCTCCAGCCCGGTCGGGGTGAACAGGAAGTCCCGGCCCCGTCCCTGCTTGACCACCAGCAACTCACCGGTGAGGGCCTGGAAGTTGCGGTTGAGGATGTCGAGCTGCTTCTGCACGCTGGACTGCTCACGCCCGAGGACCTTCGCCGCGGCCAGTGCGGTCCCCGCCTCGCGGACGACGATCAGCGTCCGCATCTGGTCCCAGGTCAGATCCAGCAAGTCCGGAGAACACGACAGCAGATCGGCACGGAATCCTTCCGGGCCCGGCACCTTCAACGGCCCGGACGGCAACGACGGCACCATCACGCCCCCTCCCTGACACGGCCTCAACCAGCTTGCACTGTCCGCACGGCCAGCAGAACTGAACTTCTCCGCATTTCACCCCGAGAAAACCTTTAAATGCCCTATCGGACATATGGATATCGCGGACTATCCCGGGGAACATTTCAGCAGCCGCCTTCGATCCGAAAGGCGATGTCCACAGCGCTGCCTACATCCCCGGGGGTGAGCCATGCTCTCAGCCGAGTCGATCACCTGGCTGATCAGTCAGGGCGCCATGGAATGGCCCGGCCAACTCCGCGGCGACGGGCTGCTGTTGACCCTTGGCTCGCCGCTGCAGCCGCTTTCGGCACCCAGCACGCTGGTGATCGACCTCGCCGACCAGTCCAGCATCGACGGCCTCTACGGCGAGTCGGTCACCGAGTGGAAGACCCACGAGTTGATGCCCGGCGAGATGCTGCTGGGGGCGGTCGAGGAGCCGCTGCGGCTGAGGGCCGGGCTGATGGGCATGATCGGCGGGCTGAGCCACCTGGCCCGCGTCGGCCTGGCCGTCCACGTCACCAGCCCGTTCGTCCTGCCCGGCTGGAACGGGCACCTGACGCTGGAACTCGCGAACACCGGCCCCGCCGTCCTGCGGCTGCACCACGGCATGCCGCTGGCCCGCCTCCTCGTCTTCGCCCTGGACGGGCCCCGCAGCGACGACGTCGCGTCCCACCCCTTCTACGGCCGCGAGGCCGACCTGAAAAGCCGATACGCCGACGAGTTCCCCGTCGGCCCGATCCGGAGGTGACCCTGATGGACTGCCAGTTCTGCACCGAGTTCACCGCACGCGAGAGCACGACCCGGATCATCACCGAGACCGCCGGCGGCTGGGTGCTGCTGCCCACCATCGGCGCCCTCACCCCCGGCTACTGCCTGTTCATGCCGCTTGAGCACCTGGACGCCGCCGCCGACGTCACCCCGGCCGACCTGGAGCGGGTCGCGGCGGAGACGGAAGGGATGCGCACGCTGATCCAGGCCCGATACGGGCCCGTCATCCTGGCCGAACACGGCCCGCGCGACTGCGAACTGGGGGCCTCCTGCTGCAGCCACTGCCACCTGCACCTGATCCCCGTCCCCGACCCGGACGCGATCACCGCCGCCTACGAGAAGACCGGCGGCCCCGGCCAGCGGCTCACCTCCATGGCGGCCCTCCCGGCCGCCGCGGACGGCTCCTACCTCCACCTCTCTCCGCGGCCCGGCGAGCACTACTACTGGCCCTCGGCCGGCTTCGCTCGCCAGTTCGTCCGCCGCGTCTGCGCCGACGAGCTCGGCATCGGCGACTTCTTCGACTGGCGCGACCACCCCTTCACCGCGAACCGTGAGCGCACGTTCGCCGAACTGTCCGCCGACCTGCACCTCGCGTACGCCGCCTGACGAAGGGAAGGGGGAAACGGCGCGATGGCGATATCCCTGCCCCGCCCGTTACACGCACTCACCGCCGACGAACTGACCGCCGCGGCCAAGGACCGGCGTTGGCCGAAGTGGCAGACCATGGCCCTGCTGCACTCCCTGCAACTGCCCGTCCTCAACGCCTGCCTCATCGAGCCCGGCCACAGCGCGGCCGCCCTCCGCACCGCCGCCCACGTCCTGGCCGCCGCCACCGGCACCCAGACGCTGATGATCCGCTCCGACGGCGGAGTGGAGAAGAAGCAGTACTACCGCGGCGGCAACACCTTCCCCGCCGAGGAGATCCCGTCCCGCGCGGCCGGGCTGCTGGCCGACGGCCGGGCCGTGATACTCGCCGAGCCCACCAACCGCCTCACCAACCGCCTCACCGTCCTGATCCGCATGGACCGGCCCGGCCGCGGGCGGCCGGGCTCGCTCACTCTGGAGGCGCTCGGGCCCGGCTACGACGTCGCGGACCTGACCCGCGGCCAGATCCCGCCGCAGGTCACCGCCCACCTCGACGACATCGACTGGGACCACTACCAGCCGCCCCGCTGGAACGAATGGAACATCACCGGCGACCGCTGCCCCGGCGGCGAGGACGCCCGCCGGCACCGCCGGCTTGAGCGGCTGGCCACCCAGACCCTCACCGACGGCGGCCACCTGGACGGCACCGTCGGCGCCGAGCACGCCGAGGCATGGCTGCGTGAGCGCGGATTCCTGCACCTGTTCGCCCCGCAGCCGACCCGCGAGGCCCTGGCCAAACGCGCCCGCCGGCTGTTCGAGGACGCCTTCTTCCTCGCCGCGGCCCAGCCGAACCGGAACTGGCACTGCCTGGCCACCGCGTTCTCCGTCTTCGACGAACCCCGCACCGTCTACTGGGACCTGGTCGACGGCGAACGCAAGTACGCCGCGACGGCACCGGCCGCCGCCCGACACGAGGAGCGGGCCGCATGAACACCGAACCGATCTACCTCGACCACCAGGCCTCCACCCCGCTCGACGAGCGCGTTCTGGAGGCGATGCTGCCGTTCTTCACCCGTGAGTACGGCAACCCCTCCAGTCCGCACACCTGCGGACGCACCGCCGCGCGGGCGATCCGCACCGCCCGCCAGCAGGTCGCCGACCTGGTCGGCGCCAAGAACGAGCTGGAGATCGTCTTCACCTCCGGCGCCACCGAGGCCGACCACCTCGCGATCGTCGGCGCCGCCCTGGCTGCCCGCCCGCACGGCGGGCACATCGTCACCAGCGCGATCGAACACAAGGCCGTCCTCGCCGCCTGCCAGCGGCTGGTCGACCACCACGGCTACACGCTCAGCCGCGTCGGCGTCGACGCGCACGGCCGCATCCACCCCGCCGACATCGCCGCCGTCCTCACCCCGAACACCGTGCTGGTCTCGGTGATGCACGCCAACAACGAGATCGGCACCCTGCAACGGCTCGCGGCCATCGCCGAGATCACCGCCCCGCGAGGCATCGTCCTGCACACCGACGCCGCCCAGAGCGCCGGCTGCGGACTCCTCGACGTCGCCGACATCGGCGTCGACCTCGCCTCTCTGTCCGCTCACAAACTCCATGGCCCCAAGGGCATCGGCGCCCTCTACATCCGCGGCGGCACCCGCGTCACCGCCCAGCAGACCGGCGGCGGACAAGAACGCGGCCTGCGGGCCGGCACCCCCAACGTCCCTGCGATCGTCGGCTTCGGCGCCGCCGCCCACCTCATCACCACCGACGCCGTCCCGCCTCCGACCCGCACGCGGGCCCTGCGTGACCGTCTCCAAGACCGCCTCCTGGCCGCGATCCCCGGCGCCACCGTCAACGGTCACCCACACCGGCGACTGCCCGGGAACCTCAGCCTCACCCTCCCCGGCATCGAGGCCGCCGACCTCCTCGACCGCATCCCCGGCATCGCCGCCTCCACCGGCTCGGCCTGCGACACCGGAAGCGGCGAACCCTCCCACGTCCTCATCGCGACCGGCCTCACCCGCGACCAGGCCCGCGCGACCCTCCGGCTCAGCATCGGCCGCACCACCACCGACACCGACATCGACCAGGCCGCCGACCTCATCACCCGCACCGCACACACCCTGATGCCGACGCCCGCCAACGCGGCCTGACCCGCCACCTGAACCGGGCCGCCCCCGCGGAAAGATCCCCGAGGCCCGCCGGGGCGGCCTTCGAGCCTCGCCCGGCCGCCGGGCCTCGGCGCGGGAGCGATCTCACTATCCTTAAGCGGAACGATCAGGGCGTTAAAGGAAAGCCTCCAGCTCGCCCCGCACGCGCCGGGCCCGGTCATCCGGGAAGATCCCCGCCCTCAGCCAGGCACCGACCTGCACGTTGCGGCCGGGCACCAGCCACACCGGGACGTCGCTCAGCAAGGCACGCAGACACATGTCCGACGTTCCGCCGCTAGCGGGAACGAAGTGATCATGGAAGGCGATCACCAGCTCCGGCCGCTCTTGCAGCCACCGGGCCGTCCGGGTCGCCGAGCAGGAATCGGACCCGGAACCCGCTTCGCGCCTTTCGGCGCAGCGTGTCGGCGAAGGCGGGCACCTGGGCCCACAGGAAGTAGGAGGTGAAGCCGCCGAAGAACAGCTTTTCGGTGGCGCCTTCGATGAGTTCGGCCCACACCGTGGAGGGACAGGTCGACCGGTAGGGGTAGCTCTGGACGATCTCCCGGTCGGCTCCGATCTTCAGCCGGTCCTTGACTGCTTTGGGCCACAGCATCTGCTCGTTCACCCCCACCGTCGGCCTGCGGTTCGGCGCTCCCGGACGGCTTATGAGCGCTTGAGATTTTCGTACATCTCACGCAGGTCCGCACTCGCGGGGAGTTTGCGCGCCTCGGTCTCCTCGACGACCTCCAGTGCTCGCCAGTGGTTCGAGGGAACCACGCGTCCGGACAGTATGGCTTTCTGTGCGGCGTCGCAGGCCTCATCGAGGCGGTTTTCGGACAGCAGAATCAGCGCAAGGTCGATGTTGGCGGAGGCCACCCGGCGAGGCCACTTCGAGACGTCGTGATCCGGGGCCAGCCGGGAGATCACCTCGCGGGCGTACGGCTCTGCGGCTGAATCGCCGATCCACGCCAACGTCGTCGCGGTGTACGAAATGGACTTGGCGGGGTCGTACTGGTAGTGGTGCTCAGGGCTCTGCCGCATGGTGAGTGTTTCGGAGAGCTGCTGTACGCGCCTGATAGCTACGTAGGTCTCCCGTGCCTGACCGAGTCTCGCGTGAGCCCGCCCTTCCTGGGCGGTGGCCTGAATGAGTGCCGCACTTCCGTCGGGTGCGACGTCCTGGGCCATGCGCGAGAGTTCGAGCGCCCGGGGGTAGTCGCCGTTCGTCAGGACGCGCCAGGCTTCTGTCTCGTAACACCAGGCCTCTATCTCCGGGTTCTCGGCCTGCCGGGCCAGTGTGACAGCGGTCTGCAAGCGGGCCGTCGCCGCGTTCTCCTGTTTGAGGTCAATATGCACTGTGGCGCCCAGCAGGGACAGCCAGCCCCCGATCGTCAGCAACGCCCGGTGCTCCGCGAGAGTCTTCTTGGCGTCAAGCAGGCGTGTGACATAGGCGGCGTGCTGCCTTATGCGCTGCAAGAGCTCTTGAGGAGGGGACTTCGGGTACGCCGTGGCCAGTTCGTTGAAAGCACGCTCCAGGCGGTGCAGGGTCTCGGCGCCCACATCGCTCGCCTGCACCCGGCGGGCCAACTCCAGCGCGTCCACCTCGTCATCGTAGACAGGAACCGAATCCGCAACTGACAGATCGGTCGCCGCAGACAGGCGAAGATCCAAAAGTTTGCCGAACTCTTCTGGGGTTACCTTCAGTAATTGAGCGATTTTCCGTCGCTGACGCGGGTGTGGGTCGGCATCTCCGCTCTCCCAGCGTTGCACTGTTGTGCGATCCACTGCCAGCGCTTCCGCGAACTGCTCCTGGCTGTAGCCGCACGCCTTCCGACGCTGCGCGAAGCGCTCTCGCTTTCCTGCCATGCCCGTTCTCCGTCCGGGTGACACCGCCTCAGCCAGGGTAGCCCATGCGGCCAAAACGCCGCAGACATGCGGCACTTCTGCGGTGGTACCGCACTGTTCTGTCCGGGAGCGTGGAGAGACGGAAGACCCCGGCGACGCGGGCATGCGTCCCGGGGCATGGCGAACGCTGCAAGGAGCGTCAGCATGTCGAAGAGTAACGGCGTACGCGTTTTATTGCGACGCATGTTCCCAAGTCGCGTGTCTGGTCGACACCGGGCGGGGTCGGTTCCGCCCCCGGTCGTCTCCCACCGGGGAGCTGTGGGGGTGGAGACCGGACCGGCTCAGGTGGCTGCGGTAGCGGACACCCCGACGTTGCGGTTGCCCCGGGTGCCCGCCGAGCCCGCCCCGGATCCGGCGGATGAGGTGTTCTGG
>NZ_JAVSCF010000146.1:0-16107 GCF_031932565.1 Streptomyces sp. B1866 | reverse complement strand
CGGGCGGGCGGCTGCGCGCCCCTCCCCGGCGCCGCCGGCGCCGCCGGCGTCCCCGCCGTCCCCGCCGTCCCCGGCGCTCCCGGCGTCTCCGTCCTCCCCGTCGCGGTCCCGGTCTCGGTGGCACAGGCCGTCATCGTCGAGTCACCTCCGACGACCGAACGTAGTCAGGACGCATCACCCCGAAGGCCCGGAACCGGAATCCTTCACACATAAGGGTGGCTCTCGTCTGATTCCCGGAACGCCGCCACGCGCGTGTGCCGGGTCCCGGGCGCGCCCGGCGGTGCCGGACCGGCGCCGCACCGGCTCGCGGGCATGGCAACGGGCCTGGGAGGTAACCTCATGACCGTGCCCGCACTCATCGACGTCCTCGCCGAACTCGACGCCCTGTGGCCCCCCGAGCGGGCCGAGCAGTGGGACGCCGTGGGCACCGTCTGCGGCGACCCGGACGCCGAGGTGAGACGCGTGCTGTTCGCCGTCGACCCGGTCCGGGAGGTGGCCGACGAGGCGGTCACGCTCGGCGCCGACCTGCTGGTCACCCACCACCCGCTGTACCTGCGCGGCACGACCACGGTCGCGGCCACCACCTTCAAGGGCCGCGTCGTGCACACCCTCATCCGCCACGGCGTCGCCCTGCACGTCGCGCACACCAACGCCGACCGCGCCGACCCCGGCGTGTCCGACGCCCTGGCCGGCGCGCTCGACCTGCGCGTCACCGGCCCGCTGGTGCCCGACCCGGCCGACCCGGCGGGCCGCCGGGGGCTCGGCCGGATCTGCGAACTGCCCGCTCCCGAGCCGCTGGCCGCCTTCGCGCGCCGGGCCGCCGAGCGGCTGCCCGCGACCGCGCAGGGCATCCGGGTGGCCGGCGACCCGGACCGTACGATCCGGACCGTCGCCGTGTGCGGCGGCTCGGGCGACAGCCTCTTCGACCAGGTACGCGCGGCGGGCGTGGACGCCTACCTCACCGCCGACCTGCGCCACCACCCGGCCTCCGAGGCCCGCGAGCACAGCGACCTGGCGCTGGTGGACGCGGCGCACTGGGCCACCGAGTGGCCGTGGGTGGAGCAGGCCGCCGCCCAGCTGGACGAGATCTCCGACCGGCACGGCTGGAGCCTGCGCACCCACGTCTCCCGCACCGCCACCGATCCATGGACGGCCCACACCGCGGCCCACACCCCGGCCCGCGCCGTGCCCGCCGCCGCGCCGGGCGCCCTCACTCCCGCTGACCACACCTCAGGAGCCCCCCGCTGAACGCCGCGCCCGCTGACCAGATCCGCCTCCTCGACGTCCAGGCCCTCGACCTCCGCCTCACCCAGCTCGCGCACAAGCGCAGGACCCTGCCCGAGCACGCGGAGATCGAGACCCTGACCGCCGACCTGGCGGCGCTGCGCGCCCTGCTGGTCGCCGCGCAGACCGAGGAGGGCGACACCGCCCGCGAGCAGGCCAAGGCGGAGCAGGACGTGGAGCAGGTGCGCCAGCGCGCCGCCCGCGACCAGAAGCGCCTCGACTCCGGCGCGGTCACCTCCCCGAAGGACCTGGAGAGCCTCCAGCACGAGATCGCCTCGCTCGCCAGGCGGCAGAGCGACCTGGAGGACATCGTGCTGGAGGTCATGGAGCGCCGGGAGTCCGCGCAGGAGCGGATCACCGAGCTGACCGGGCGCGTGGAGTCGCTGGAGGCCAAGGTCGCCGACGCCACCGCCCGCCGCGACGCGGCCGCGCGGGAGATCGACGAGGAGACGGCGAGCGTCACCCAGGAGCGCGCCACGACCGCCGCGGCCCTGCCCGCCGACCTGCTGAAGCTGTACGACAAGCTGCGCGAGCAGCAGGGCGGCGTGGGCGCGGCCCGGCTCTACCAGCGGCGCTGCGAGGGCTGCCGGCTGGAGCTGAACATCACCGAGATCAACGACCTGCGGGCCGCCCCCGCGGACGCCGTGGTGCGGTGCGAGAACTGCCGCCGCATCCTGGTCCGCACGCCCAAGTCGGGCCTGTGATGGCACGCCGCTTCGTGGTGGAGGCGGACGGCGGCTCGCGGGGCAACCCGGGGCCCGCCGGGTACGGCGCGGTGGTGCTGGACCAGGTGACGGGCGAGCCGCTGGCCGAGACCGCCGAGTACATCGGCACGGCCACCAACAACGTCGCCGAGTACCGCGGCCTGATCGCCGGCCTGCGCGCCGCACGCGAGCTGGACCCGGAGGCCGTGGTGCGGGTGCGCATGGACTCCAAGCTGGTCGTGGAGCAGATGTCCGGCCGCTGGAAGATCAAGCACCCGGACATGCGGCCGCTGGCGGCCGAGGCCAGGACGGTCTTCCCGGCCTCCCAGGTGACGTACGAGTGGATCCCGCGCGAGCGCAACAAGCGCGCGGACCGGCTGGCCAACGAGGCGATGGACGCGGGTCGGCGCGGCCAGCGGTGGCGGCCGGGCGGCGGCGCGGCGGCGCCGGAGGCCGTGCTGCCGGCGGACACCGGCGAGACGGCCGCGTCCGAGCCCGCCCCGGCCCCCGCCGACACCCCCGCTCCGGCTCCGGCCGTCGGCTGGGGGGCGCCCGCGGACCTGGGCACGCCCGCCACGTTCGTCCTGCTGCGGCACGGTGAGACCGCGCTCACCCCGCAGAAGCGCTTCTCCGGCAGCGGCGGCGACGCCGACCCCGCCCTGTCGCCCGAGGGCCGCCGCCAGGCCGAACTGACCGCGGCGGCGCTGGCCGCGCGCGGCACCGTGCAGGCCGTGGTCAGCTCGCCGCTGCTGCGCGCCCGGCAGACGGCCGACGCGGCCGCCGCCCGGCTGGGCCTGGACGTACGGGTGGACGAGGGCCTGCGGGAGACCGACTTCGGCGCGTGGGAGGGCCTGACCTTCGCGGAGGTCCGCGAACGCCACCCGGCCGACCTGAACGCGTGGCTGGCCTCCCCCAAGACTGCCCCCACCGGCGGCGGCGAGAGCTTCGCGGCCGTGTCCCGCCGCGTGGCGCTGTCCCGCGACAAGCTGATCGCCCGGTACGCGGGCCGCACCGTGCTCGTGGTCTCCCACGTGACGCCCATCAAGACGCTCGTACGGCTGGCGCTGGGCGCGCCGCCGGAGTCGCTGTTCCGCATGGAGCTGTCGGCGGCGTCGCTGTCGGTGGTGCAGTACTACGCGGACGGCAGGACGTCGCTGCGGCTGCTGAACGACACGGCGCACCTGCGCTGAGCCGCGCGGGCCGGGCGCGGGGCCGGGGCGCGCCGGGCACGCGGGCCGGGCCGGGGCGGGCCGATCGCCCGCCGGAGCCGCCCCGCGCGGGACCGCGTCCCGGGCCCCCGCGGGGGGACTACAGCTCCTCGACCTCCACGTCCAGCGCCCAACCCCGCCCGGCCCGCTCCGGGGCCGCGGCGGTGACCGCGTACCCCAGGTCGCGCAGCACCCCGGCCAGCTCGGCGGGCCCGGCCGGGTCGGCCCCGGAGGTCAGCAGGTCGCGGACGATCCGGCCCTTGGTGGCCTTGTTGAAGTGGCTGACGACCGCGCCACCGTGCAGCACCCGCACCGTGGCCGTACGCTCCGCCAGCTCCCCGGCCGGCCGCCAGGCCGCCGCGTACGCGGCCGACCGCAGGTCCAGCACGAGCCGGGCACGCGCGGCGGCCTGCGGCAGCACGGCGCCGAGGTGGCGGCGCCAGTACGGGCCGAGCGCGCCGAGACCGGGCAGCTTGACGCCCACCGGACACCGGTAGGAGGGGATGCGGTCCCCGACGCGCACGGCCCCCCACAGCCCGGAGAACACCAGCAGCGACCGCCGGGCCCGGCGCCGCGCGGCCGCGTCCAGTTCGGCGAGGCCGAGCGCGTCGTACAGCACGCCGGTGTAGACCCGCTCGGCGGGCCGGGTGCCCGCGGTGCGCAGCGCGGCGTTCTTGGCGACCTCGCCACGCAGCCCGGGGCCGAGCCCCAGCACGTCCAGGGCCTTGTCCTCATCGCCCGCGCACAGCGACACCAGCGCGTCCAGCACCGCCTCCCGCGCGTCCGTCAGCTCCGGCAGCGACAGCGACCCCAGGTCCAGCGGCTTGCCGCGCCCGGGCGCGGCCTTCCCCTCGGACGGCGGCAACAGCACGAGCACGGTGTCTTCCTGCCTTCTGTGTTCCATCGACGGATCCCGGCCCGCAGCCTACGGCCTTCCGGACCCGGCCCCGGATGCTGTCCACCGACGTCCGCCGTGTGACACGATCGAGTGAGAAGGGCTTTCCCGCACGGCGCCGATCCCCCTCGGTACCTACGCTGTGCACGGAACAGGGAAGGGGCGTGGCATGACCGCCATGGCACACGAACCGCTCACGCAGGCAGAAAGAGACACCCTGCTGGAGGGTTTTCTGGCCCTGAAGACGCCGGAGGGCTTCCGGGCCGAGTTGATCGAGGGGGAGATCGTAGTGACGCCGCCACCGAACGGCGACCACGAGAACAACCTGAGCCGGATCGCGAATCAGGTGATCAGGAAGTCCGCGTCCGACATGGACGTCTCCGGCAACAAAGGACTCAAGGTTCCGCGCGGTGGGCTCTGCCCGAAGAACCACGTGATTCCGGACTGGACGTTCGCCCCCGCCACGTTGCACCTCTTCCACCACGCCGAGCCCTGGATGCCCTGCGACGGTGTCGCCATGGTCTGCGAGGTGACCTCCGCCTGGGCAGACCGCGACCGCACGGCCAAGCGCCACTGCTACGCGCGCGGCGGCATCCCCCTCTACCTCCTGGTCGACCGCGAGAGGAGTTCGGTGACGCTGTTCAGCGACCCGGAGAAGGACGACTACGGGCAGATGGACACGGTCCCCTTCGGTAAGCAGCTCGACCTCCCCGCGCCCTTCTCCTTCACGCTGGAGACGGCCGACTTCGTCTGAGCCCCAGGCCGGGCGGGTACCATGGTGATCACGGCGGACGAGCCGGCCGGGCGGTCGCGTCGGGGTCTTACCAGATCCCGCCGAGGAACGTCCGGGCTCCACAGGGCAGGGTGGTGGGTAACGCCCACCCGGGGTGACCCGCGGGACAGTGCCACAGAAAACAGACCGCCGGGGCCTCACAGGCGCCCGGTAAGGGTGAAACGGTGGTGTAAGAGACCACCAGCGTCCGGGGTGACCCGGACGGCTCGGTAAACCCCACCTGGAGCAAGGTCAAGAGGAGCCGCACAGGAATAGCGTGCGGCTCTGCGCGGACGTTCGAGGGCTGCCCGCCCGAGTCCGCGGGTAGACCGCACGAGGCCGGCGGCAACGCCGGTCCTAGATGGATGGCCGCCTCCCCGGGGACCGCGAGGACCCTGGGAGACAGAACCCGGCGTACAGGCCGACTCGTCCGCCGCACCGACCCGTTTCGGCTCCCGATCCTGGTCAGGACCGCTGTCCGCCCGGAAGCGGGAGATCCCGTACGAACGTGCCCCGCCTGCGGTAGCGGTCGACCAGCCCGGCCGCGCGCAGCAGCGTCAGCGCCCGGCGGGCCGCGTGCGCGGTCACGCCGTGCTCGCGGGCGAGGTCCGCGAGGACCAGGCGCCGCCCGGGCGGGTAGGCGCCGCTGACGATGCGGTCCTGAAGCAGCCGGGCGACACGGTCGCCGTCGCCGCCGCCGCTGGGCACGGCCGTCACCGGCCGGTCGCCGGACGGCCCGCCGGACGGCGCGGGGCAGGCGCCGCCGGCCACCCACACGCCCTGTCCCTCGCACCCCTCGACCAGTCCCTCGGCCCGCAGGTCCGCCATGGCGCGGCCGACGGTGCTGAGGGAGGCGCCGTACCTCTGGCCCAGATCGGCCTGGGGCAGGCGGCTGCCGGGGGTGAGGGTGCCGTCGGCGATCGCCCGGCGGACCGCGTCCGCGACCGCCCTGCGTTTGGACAGCGGCGGCCGGTCCGCGTCGTACGGAGGTGACGGCGGGCGGGCGGGCGGCGCCTCGCCGATCACCCGGGTGCCGACGCCGGACTGTATCTCCACCAGGCCCTCGGCCCGCAGGCTCCGCATGCCCCGGGACACGGCGTTGCGGTTGGAGCCGAACAGGCGGCACAGCGCGCCCTGGGACGGCAGGACCGTGCCCGGCGGATACGTGCCGTCGGCGATCGCCCGGCGCATCGCCCGCGTGAATCTCTGCTGGGCGTCCGGCGGGTCGCCGTCGTCCTGCGTCGGGTCACGCACCCAGAAGCCCTGCCTGGGCGCGGCGGTGAGGATGCGTTCGGCGACCAGGGCCCGCAGCGCCAGGCGCACCGTCTCCGCGTGCAGGCCGTGGTCGCGGGCGAGTTCCCCGACCTGGATACGGTATCCAGGCGGCCACGTCCCCTCGGCCACGAGCTTCCTGACGGCCTGGGCGACCTGCCCGGTCCTGGTCAGCGGACGGCCGGCGGCGGTTCCGGGTCCGCCCGTCCTCATGAGGCGGCCCGGTCGGTCTGGCCGGTCTGGCCGGTGACGGGGCGGCCGTCGGCCAGGTAGGCGGTGGTCCCGGTCTCGGCGGCCAGCAGCGCGGCGCGGGTGCGGCTCTCCTCGTACGGCTCGGCGAAGCCCTCCAGGTCACCGTGCGCGGTCCAGGCGTACGCGCGCAGGTCCCGGCCCAGGGTGACCGGCGCGGTGTGGTAGGCGCTTCCGCCGTCGTACAGCAGCACCACGTCGGCCGCCACGTCGGCCCCGGGCCCCGGCACGTCCACGGCCAGCAGCCGGACCGGCGGCGGAATGTGCAGGCCGGTCTGCTGGAACACCCCTGCGGCCAGGGCCAGGTGCGGCGCCGTCCCCGGGGCGACCGGCCCGCCGGGGAGCCGCAGGCCGGGCGGGCCGTAGGGCTCGACGAGCAGGACGGCGAGGCCCCGGGGTGTGGTGCTGTGGATGAGGGCGGCGGCGCGGATCCGGTGCCCGGCGGGCTCGCGCTCGTGGTCGGCGGACATGCGTCCTTCCTGAAGACGGCGGTGGAATCGGGACGGGAGGGGGTGCGGCGGGTGTCAGGTCCCCGTGCCGGAGGCCAGTGCGGCGGTGAGGGCCGCCCGCCGCCGTCTTCGAGGTGGACGACGAGGTACGGGCGGCGGCGGTGTGGCCCTATTGGCTGCCCGCGCCGGAGCTGCCTGAGCTGTACAGGCCATGGACCGACGCGGGTACCGTGGAGGTTCTGGACGAGGTACAGAGAGGGGTGGCCATGGAGCGGCGCCGATTTCTGGTGCTCACCGGGGTCCCGCTGACGGCATTACTCCACTCCTGGCTCACGGCCGAGCCGGACATAGCCCATGCCGTCACGGGCGAGGGACGCCGCGTCAACGCGTCGATGGTCGACCGGACGGACGTCCGCATCGCCGACCTGCGACGCGACGACGACGCGCACGGCGGCGGCGACCTCGTCCTGGAGGCCCAGGGACTGCTGGCCCTGGTCACCCGCCTCCTCCGCGAGGCCCGGTACACCGAGGCCGTGGGCAGGCGGCTGTACGGGCAGGCGGCCGACCTGTCCCGGATGTGCGGCTGGATGATGTTCGACAGCGGTCGGCACGCGGCGGCACAGCGCTACTTCGCGGCGGGCCTGCGGGCCGCCCACTCCAGCCGCGACGTACTACTCGGGGCCAACGTGCTGGCGTTCGCGAGCATCCAGCAGTACAGCGTCGGGCAGCCGCGCGACGCCGAGGCCATGGTCCGTACGGCGCAGACGGCCGTCCGGGGCCGCAGCACGCCGACCGTGGATGCGATGCTCGCCGCCCGGCAGGCCCGTGCACTGGCGAAGGCGGGCGACGCCACTGGTTGCTTCCGGGCCCTCAGCCGAGCCGATGACCTGGTTGACCAGGGGCCCAGCGAGGACGACCCCTCTTGGGCGTACTGGGTGACACGACCGGACATCGACGTGCTGGCTGGTAGCTGCCTGCTTGACCTCGGCCGTCCAGCCGACGCTCAACAGAGGTTCGCAGCAGCCCACGCCACCTATGAGCCCGGGTACGTACGCACCCATGCGATGTACCTGTCCCGGATGGCCACCGCTCACCTCCAGCAAGGCGAGTTGGACGCCGCCTGTGACTTCGCCACGGAGTCTTTGACGTTGCTGGCCGACCTCAACTCGGCTCGTAGCACCGACCAGCTCCGGGACTTCGCCAAACAGCTCGCCCCGTACCGCGACAACCCGGCAGCCTCCGACTTCCTCGACCGCGCCAGGACGCTGACCGCCCCTGCCTGACCGGCCAAGCGGCCCAGCTCACCGCCGGGGCAAGCGCCGCGTCAGCCGTCCAGCGCCCCCAGGGCCGCCTTCGCCGCGCGCAGCGCGCCCTCGCGCAGGGCCGCCGCGGCCGGGGCCTTGCGGGTCTCGAAGTCGCTGCCGCTGTAGGTGACGGTGACGAGGGTGCCCCCGGCGCGCACGGTGACGGTGGTCTCGCGGGTCTGCTGGCCGTCCTCGGTGCTGAGGCGGTCGCGGGCCGCGGCCGCGTCGCCGAGGCCGGGGACGGGTGTGCCGGCGGGGGTGACGGTGAGGGCGGTGGGGGTGACGTCGTAGGTGACGTCGAGCCAGTGGTAGTCGTAGCCGTGCAGCGCGTGCCAGGAGCAGCCGGCGCGGCGCGTGGGGTCGCTCACCGCGAGCGCGGTGCCCGCGGTGCGGGCGCCGGGCACCAGGCCGCGGACGGTGCCGGACGGCAGGGCGGCGCACGGGTCGGCCGGGGGCCGGGCGCCGTCCGGGGCGGCGCCGTCTCCTCCGGCGGCGGCCTGGTGGGAGGCGGACGGGCTCGGCGAGGCGGCGGCCCGGGGGCCGGCGTCGCCGGGGTCGGCGGAGGCCGTCATCGCGGCTCCGGCCACGGCCAGCAGGGCCACGGGCAGCAGGCGGGCGACCAGGGTGAGCGGGAGAGAACGCACGGCGGGTCTCTTCGGTCATGGAGGTACCGGAGAGACGACCATGCCACACCCCGGCGGGTCGGGAACAGCCCGTGGACGCTCCGGAGCGCACGCGGGCGTACGGTGGTGCGCGCGCGCATCGTCCGACCGGCGCAAACTCGCATACGGAGGGCAAAAGGTGCGACTCTTTCGGGTGAATTTCCCCAGGTAGCGAATTCTCCAGTCAAATCACCGGATATCTGCGCTATGTGACGATCACCCAGCCGTCAGCCGGCCACCCGTCCCGGTCACGCCCCGCGCACCGCCCGGCATGCCGCCGCCGCCCGTGGCACCGCCCGCGGTACGGTCGGCTCCGCACCGGCCCGGTTTCCGCGCCGTACCGCCCCAAGCGTCCCATTCGGCGCTGGTCGTCGCCTGACCGCCACGCGTGTGTCGTACACCGGTCAACCGCCCGCCGCCCCTCCCCCCTGCAATGCCTCTGACGCGACGAGTCAGGGGAGAGTGAACATGGCACACGTCTCACACCAGCAGGCGCTGCGGGCCGCGGCGGCCGGTCTCACCCGGCGCCGCGTCCTCACGGTCACCGGCGCGGCCGCCGTGCTGGCCTTCACCACCAACCTGCCCGACGCGCACGCGGCCGCGCTGCCCCCGCGCGTGCTGTCGGCCAATCCCTTCACGCTCGGCGTGGCCTCCGGCGACCCGCTGCCCGACTCGGTGGTGCTGTGGACCCGGCTCGCCCCGAGCCCGTACGAGCCGAGCGGCGGCCTGCCGCCCACCGGCACCGTCGACGTCGACTGGGAGGTGGCCCACGACGAGGCGTTCGCCCGGGTGGCGCAGCGCGGTACGGCCACCGCGCGCGCCGAGTTCGACTACACGGTGCACGTCGAGGTGGGCGCGCTGGAGGCCGACCGCGTGTACCACTACCGCTTCCGGTCCGGGTCGTGGATGAGCCCCATCGGCCGCACCCGCACCCTGCCGGCCGCCGGTGCCAAGGTCGGCGCGCTGCGCTTCGGGGTGCTGTCCTGCCAGGCGTACCACGACGGCTACTACACCGCGCTGCGCCACCTGGCCGACGAGAACCTGGACCTGGTCTTCCACCTCGGCGACTACCAGTACGAGTACGCGGTCGACGAGGTCGGCGGCGCCCGCGAGTACACCGACCGCACCCTGCCGGAGATCTTCGACCGGGAGACGGTGACCCTGGAGGACTACCGGCTGCGGTACGCGCTGTACAAGTCCGACGCGGACCTCCAGGCCGCCCACGCCGCCTTCCCGTGGTACGTGACCTGGGACGACCACGAGACCGAGAACAACTACGCCGGCGGCGTCGACGAGAACGACGACCCGCCGGAGGAGTTCCTGGTCCGCCGCGCGGCCGCCTACCGCGCGTACTGGGAGAACATGCCGCTGCGCGCCCCGCAGCTGCCCAGCGGGCCCGACATGCGCCTGTACCGCCGGTTCGAGTACGGCAAGCTGGCCCAGTTCGACATCCTCGACACCCGCCAGTACCGCTCCGACCAGGCCTACGGCGACGGCTGGCAGTTCCCGGGCCCGGAGTCCGAGGACCCGGCGCGGACCATGGTCGGCGCCGCCCAGGAGCGGTGGCTGCTCGACGGCTTCCGCGCCTCCACGGCGGTGTGGAACGTGCTCCCCCAGCAGGTCACCTTCGCCCAGCGCAAGAACACCACCGACGCGCGCTCCAAGCTCGCCATGGACTCCTGGGACGGCTACCCGGCCTCCCGCGCGCGCATCCTCGCGGGCGCCGAGCAGGCGGGCGTCCGCAACCTCGCGGTCCTGTCCGGGGACGTGCACACCCACTACGCCCTCGACATCAAGAAGGACTTCAACGACCCGGCGTCGCGGACCGTGGGCGTGGAGTTCGTCGGCACGTCCGTCAGCAGCGGCCGGGACGGCACGGACAAGCCGTCCAACTGGTCGACGTTCATGGCGGCCAACCCGCACATGAAGTTCTACAACGGCCGCCGCGGCTACGTGACGGTCGCCCTGGACGACAAGCACATCCGCGCCGACTTCAAGACGCTCCCCGCCGTCACCGTCCCGGGTGCCCCGGTCAGCACGGCCGCGTCGTTCGTCTCCGAGGCCGGAAACCCGGGTCTCAAGCCCGCCTGAGAGGCGCCCGCCAGGGCCTATGGGGGCCAGGCGTCGCCCCAGCCGGTGTCCCGCGCCGCGCGGTACACCGGCCCCAGGCGCTTGGTCACCGTCTCCCGGCGCAGGCCGTCGGGCGTGCACAGCTCCAGCAGCACCTGGCCCTTGGCGATCCGCGGCCGGCGCACCACGCGCCCGGCCGCGGCGGGCGCCTGCCACCGGGCCGCCACCACGTAGCTGAACTTCTCGTCCTCGTACGGCAGCGAACCGCCCTTGACCCGCCGGTGCAGCGACGAGCGGGCGACCCGGGCCGCGAAGTGGCACCAGTCCGCGCCCGGCACCACCGGGCAGGCGTCGCTGTGCGGGCAGGGCGCCACCACCCGCAGGCCCGCCGCCACCAGCCGCTCGCGCGCCTCGCGCACCCGCAGGTAGCCCTCGGGCGTGCCCGGCTCCACCAGCACCACCACCTGCGCCCGCGCCGCGGCGTCCACCACGGCCCGCCGCCCGCCGGCGTCCAGCTCGCCCAGCACGTACGACACGGTGACCAGGTCGGTGCCCTCGGGCAGGGCCGGTCCGGCGGCCAGCGCCTGCCGCTGCCAGCGCGCCCCGCGCAGCGCCTGACAGGCCGCGTCCCGGGCCAGCTCGCGGCCGAGCGCCAGCGCGGGCTCGGCCCAGTCCAGCACGGTCGTGGCGCGCTCCCCCTCCGGCCAGGCCGCGGCCACCGCCCAGCCCGCCGCGCCCGTGCCGCCGCCGAGGTCGACGTGCGAGGCCGGGGCCCAGTCGGGTACGGCCGCGCGCAGCGCCGCCAGCGCCGCGCCGACGGCCTCGTAGGTCGCGGGCATCCGGTAGGCGGCGTACGCGGCGGCGTCGGCCCGGTCCCGCAGCACCGGCGCGCCGGTCGGGGTGGGCCCCCGGTAGCTGGCCATCAGCCGCTCGACGGCCCGCGCGGCCTGCCGCGGCGGCACCCCTTCCAGCAGCCGGTCGAGCGCGGCGCGCAAGGACTCCCCGGTGGACATCCGCCCAGCGTACCGGCCGCGCGTCCGCGCCCACCCCGGCGTACCCCGGCGTACCCCGCAGCCCGCGCGTGCGGCACGATGGGCGGCGTGCACCAGCCAGCCCCCGGCGCCCCGGCCGCCGCCCCCGACGCCCGCGTCCTCGCCGCCTTCGAGTCGGCCAAGGGCTTCATGCCCGCCGACGAGGGCCTGGCCCTGTACCGGGCCGCCGTCGAAGCCGCCGCCCTCGGCCTGCCGCTGCTGGAGGTCGGCACCTACTGCGGCCGGTCCACCCTGCTGCTGGCCGCCGCCGCCCGCGACGCGGGCACCGTCGCCGTCACCGTCGACCACCACCGCGGCTCCGAGGAGCAGCAGCCCGGCTGGGAGTACCACGACCCGGAGCTGGTGGACCCGGCGGTCGGCCGGATGGACACCCTGCCCGCCTTCCGCCGCACCCTGCACGCGGCGGGGCTTGAGGACCACGTCGTCGCCGTCGTCGGCGCGTCGCCGCGCGCCGCGGCGCTGTGGGGCGCGCCGCTGGGCCTGGTGTTCGTGGACGGCGGGCACACCGACGAGCACGCGAGCGCGGACTACGAGGGCTGGGCCCCGCACCTGGCGCCCGGCGGCCTGCTGGTCTTCCACGACGTCTTCCCCGACCCGGCCGACGGCGGGCAGGCGCCTTATCGCGTCTACCGGCGCGCGCTGGAGTCGGGCGCCTTCACCGAGGAGTCGGTGGCGGGCTCGCTGCGCGTGCTGCGCCGCACCGGCCCGGGCTGCTGAGGCGGCGGGCGCCGTCAGCCCGCGGTGGCCGGGACTTTTCGGCGGCCGGGCCCGGCGACCGCACGGTGTCCTCACCTTTCCCGCCACTCCCGCGCTCCCCAACTGTTGCCCGACTGTGGCAACATGCCCGATCCAAAGGACCCCGTCAGGGGGGCCACGGACGGCATTACGGACTTCTCGCCCGGATCACCCCTCCGGGTCCGGTACAGATCCGGAACAGGGAGGTCACGAGGGGGATACCGATGCACCACCCGAGGGTTCCAGCCGCCCGTCCACCCGTACGATGGGGGCCGCCCCCGCGCCTTCGCGCCGATGCGTCCGGCGATTAAGCAACACGTTTTCAGACGAGACCGACAAAGGACCCCACCTTGAACATCCGCTCTCTCACTAGAGGCGACGGCGTGCTGATCGGAGCAGCGGTGTTGCTGTTCATCGCCTCCTTCCTGGACTTCTACTCCGTCGACTGCCACGGCCAGTCGGGCTGCCCCAGTTACAACGGGTGGAGTTCGGACTTCTTCCCCGTGCTGCCCGCCATCTTCCTGACGGGTCTGATCGGCACTGGTCTGATCATCGGCGCGCGCTTCCAGCCCGCGGGCCGCAACCTGCTCGGGCTCACCCTGGCCCAGTGGGGCACCGCGTTCACCGTCGCCGCCGCCTGGTCGTCGCTGTGGACGCTGGCCGGCGGCCCGGACGGGCTCGACAAGGGCGTCGGTGAGATCCTCGGTTTCATCGCCACGCTGGTCCTGGCGGGCACCGCGCTGGCCGCCGACCGTATCCCCGCTCTGAAGGCTCCGCTGGCGAGCGCCGGCGGCCCCGCCCCGGCCCCGTACGGCGGCGCGCCGCAGGCCGGGTACGGCTACCCGCAGCCCGGTCAGCCCTACGGCGGCCAGCCGGGCCAGCCGTACGGCGGCCAGCCGGCGGCAAGCGCTCCCGCGGCGCCCGCGGCGGGCGCCGGGGAGTTCGCGCCGTTCTGGTTCGCGGTGCCGGTGGCCCGTCCGCTGTTCTCCGAGGACGGCTCCTCCTCGACGATCGCCGAACTGGCGCCCGGTACCTGGTACCTGGCGGTGGAGCAGCGCGGCCAGGCGCTGGTCGCGCAGACCCAGGACGGGCGGCGCGGCGTCCTCCAGGACACGACGGGAATCCAGCGCGGCTGACGTCCCGGGCGCCGCAAGGCGCCTGACGCGCAGGGCGATACGGCCCTCCGCCCGGGTCTTCCGGGCGGAGGGCCGTCGTATGTCCGGACGCCTCTCGCGGGCCCGGCTCGGCAGCAGTCGAGTCGGCGCTCAGCAGCAGTCGGCGTCGAGCCCGCGCGGCAGCCGGTCGCCGCTGAAGACCGCCACCGTCGCCTCGTCCCCGCCGAGCGCGGCCACCGCGAGCAGCAGGGACGCGGCCGTCCAGGCGGTGCGCTCCCTCGGCCACACCCGGGCGTTGTGGTAGTCGTACCCGGTCCAGTACATGCCGTCCTCCGCGCGCAGGTACGGCTGTATCCAGCGCAGTATCTCCACGGCCCGGTCCGACTCGCCGATCGCCCACAGCGCGAGCGCCAGTTCGCAGCTCTCGCCCCCGGTGATCCAGGTGTTGGGGACCAGGCAGCGCACTCCCATCCCGGGGACCACGAACCGCTCCCAGCCCGCCTCGATGCGGGCCGCGGCGGCGGGCCCGGTGAGGGCGCCGCCGAGGACCGGGTAGTACCAGTCCATCGAGAAGTGGTCCTTGTCCAGGAACCGCTCCGGGTGGCGCCGGATGGCGTGGCCGAGCTGCCCGGCCGACAGCTCCCAGTCCGGCTGGGGCTCCTCGCGGTGCTCGGCGATGGCCAGGGCGCAGCGCAGCGCCTGGTAGATGGAGCAGCAGCCGGTGAGCAGCGCGCCGGAGAGCGCGGTGCCGTCCGGGTCGCGCCGCCAGCCGATCTGGCCGCCGGGCTGCTGGAGGGCCAGCACGAACTCGACGGCGGAGAAGACGGTCGGCCACATGCGGTCCAGGAACGCGTCGTCGCCGGTGGACAGGTAGTGGTGCCAGACGCCGGCGGCCACGTACGCGCAGAAGTTGCTCTCGCGGCCGCGGTCGCCGGGCCGGTCGGTGTCGACCCCGACCGGGGTGTCGGGGTAGGCGGCGTACCAGGATCCGTCCGGGTTCTGGTGGTCGGCCAGCCAGCGGTAGGCGGCCTCGGCGCGCTCGTGCTCGCCCGCCGCGTCCAGGGCCATGGCGGACTCGACGTGGTCCCAGGGGTCGAGGTGGTGGCCGCGGAACCAGGGTATGGCGCCGTCTTCGCGCTGCACGGCCGCGATGCCCGCCACGGTCCGCAGGGCCTCCTCCGCGGTGAGGACGCCGGGCAGGACCAGGCGTTCGGTACGGCCCGGACTCGTCACGCCCGCGCTCCCTGGGGGGCGGCGGACTCGGCGGCCGACGCGGCGGACTCGGCGGCTGAGGCGTCCGGGGCGGCTGAGGCGGCCGGCGCGGCGGGCAGGTGCGGCTTGGTCGCGTACGCCACGAAGCTCTTGCCGATCAGCGGGTCCAGCAGCCGCTCGGCGACCCGGGTGGTGCGCGGCCGCTTGACGATGTCCCAGACCAGCAGCTTGTGGTAGGCGCGCACCGGCAGCGGCGCGGCGTCGCCCTCCTTGTTCACGCCGAAGGCGCACTTGAGCCACCAGTACGGGCTGTGCAGGGCGTGCGCGTGGTGGGTGCCGTACGGGCGCAGGCCCGCCTCGCGCATCCTGCCGAGGAGTTCGTCGCCCCGGTAGATGCGGATGTGGCCGCCCTCGTTGGCGTGGTACTCGTCCGACAGCGCCCAGCAGATCCGCTCCGGGCCGTAGCGCGGCACGGTGACGGCGATCCGGCCGCCCGCCCTGAGCACGCGGACCATCTCGGCGAGCACGCCCTTGTCGTCGGGGATGTGCTCCATCACCTCGGAGATGATCACGACGTCGAAGCTCTCGTCGGGGAAGGGCAGGGCGAGCGCGTCGCCCTCCATGGCCGTGGCGGTGGCGCCGGCCGGGGCCTCGCCGGCCTCCTTCATGGCCGCGAACCACTTGGCGACCTCGCGGATCTCGTCGCCGTCGCGGTCCAGGGCCACGACCCGGGCGCCGCGCCGGTAGCACTCGAAGGCGTGCCGTCCGGCGCCGCAGCCCAGGTCGAGGACGCGGTCGCCTGCGGCGAGCGGAAAGCGGGAGAAATCGACGGTCAGCACGGGAGGTCTGCTTTCTCGTCAGTGGATCTCGGGGATCTCGGCGATCTCAGGGATCTCGGGGGATCTCGGGNGGGGATCTCGGCGATCTCAGGGATCTCGGGGGATCTCGGGGGGGGCGAGGGCCGGCTGCGCGGGGCCGGCCGGGGTACGGGACCGTACGGCGGGGGACGGGACCGCACCGTACAGCGCGCCGCCCGGGGCCGGGCCGCGCGGTGGACGAGGCCGGATCGGGCCCGCGCGGGACCGCCCCGGCCGGGCACCGGGCCCCGCCGGGGCGCCCGGTCG
>NZ_JAVSCF010000145.1:0-16142 GCF_031932565.1 Streptomyces sp. B1866 | reverse complement strand
GCGCTCCGGGCAGGTGGACGCGGATCCGCGCTCCCGCGCGTGAGGCGCCGCCGGGGGCCGGCACCGCCGCGGCCGCGAGGCTGACGGCGGCGCGGCGGCCCGGGGGGCCTCACGCGCGGGAGCGCGGCGGGAGCGGATTTTCTGTGAGCGGACCGTTCGAGGCCGCCGCCTGATGCGGGTGGTCTCACGCGCGGGAGCGCGGCGTCACAGCAGCGTCAGCTGGGCGGCCCGCGGGGCGGGTTCGTCCGGCCCGGCCGCGGGCGCCGGGACGCGCCGGTGGCCGCCGCGCCCGGCCGGGCCGATGCCGTACTCGGCGGCGATCTCGTGGACCTGCCGCGTGACCTGCCGCTGGTACCACGTGGGCGCGTACGCCCCGCCCGCGTACAGCGACTCGTAGCGCCGCAGCAGCCGCGGGTGGTGGCGGCCGAGCCAGGCCCAGAACCACTCGCGGGCGCCCGGCCGCAGGTGCAGCACCAGCGGGGTCACCGACGACGCCCCGGCCGCCGCGATCGCCCGTACGGTCGCGCGCAGCCGCTCCGGGGAGTCGCTGAGGAACGGCAGCACCGGCGCCATCAGCACCCCGCACGACAGGCCCCGCGCGGACAGCGCCCGTACGACGTCCAGCCGCCGCTCGGGCGAGGGGGTGCCCGGCTCGACCGTGCGCCACAGCTCGTCGTCCGTGAAGCCGACCGAGACGGACACCCCCACGTCGGTGACGTCGGCGGCGCGCCGCAGCAGCTCCAGGTCGCGCAGGATCAGCGTGCCCTTGGTGAGGATCGAGAAGGGGTTGGCGCGCTCGGTGAGGGCGGTGAGGATGCCGGGCATCAGGCGGTAGCGGCCCTCGGCGCGCTGGTAGCAGTCGACGTTCGTGCCCATCGCGATGTGCTCGCCGTGCCAGCGCGGCGCGGCCAGCTCGCGGCGCAGCAGCTCGGGCGCGTTGACCTTCACCACGATCTGCGAGTCGAAGCCGTGGCCGGTGTCGAGGTCGAGGTAGCTGTGCGTCTTGCGGGCGAAGCAGTAGACGCACGCGTGGGTGCAGCCCCGGTACGGGTTCACCGTCCATTCGAACGGCATGCGGGAGGCGCCCGGCACCCGGTTGACGATCGAACGCGCGCGGATCTCGTGGAAGGTGATGCCGCGGAACTCGGGGGTGTCGAACGTCCGGGTGGTCACCGCGCCCGCGGCGAAGAGGGCGGGCGCGGCCGCGCCGCCGTCGGAGGCCAGGTTCTCCCAGCGCATGGCACGCACCTTTCGGAGGGTCTTATTCCGTCGAACACCTTTCGAGAATAGAACAAACGTTCCCATCCTGTCGCCCCCTCCGGGCGTCGCGGCCTCCGCCGCGCCGGGCGGGCTCGCCGCGCGGTGGCGGGTGGCCGTCCCCGTCGTACGGGCCGTGCCGGGACGTTTCGGCGGTGGCGGGCCGGTGGCGGGCCGCCACCGCTGCCGGGGTGCCCCGGGCCGCTGCGGCGGCGGGGTGACCTGGATTTGGGCCGGTGGACGGCAGGTGGTTGGCTTGCCTGCACGCCGGCNCGGGCCGCCACCGCTGCCGGGGTGCCCCGGGCCGCTGCGGCGGCGGGGTGACCTGGATTTGGGCCGGTGGACGGCAGGTGGTTGGCTTGCCTGCACGCCGGCCGGGCCATCGGCCGGCCCGGGCGGCCGCCGCCCGGCGGGCCGCCGGCGGCGGCCGTGCCGCGGGCGGCCGAAGGACCGACCGAAGGGTGAAGGGATAGCGATGGGGCAGGTCGAGGCCACCACCGAACGGGTCGTCGAGGGAAACCCCGACGACGTGTACGCCGCGCTCGCCGACTACACGGGCACCCGCGCGAAGCTGCTCCCCGAGCAGTTCAGCGAGTACGAGGTCCGGGAGGGCGGCGCGGGCGCGGGCACCCTCGTGCACTGGCGGCTCCAGGCCACCAGCAAGCGCGTGCGCGACTGCCTGCTGGAGGTGAGCGAGCCGGGCGAGCGGCGGCTGGTGGAGAAGGACCGCAACTCCAGCCTGGTCACCACCTGGACCGTGACCCCGGCGGACGACGGCGCGGCGCGCGTGGCCGTGACCACGACCTGGCAGGGCGCGAGCGGCGTCGGCGGCTTCTTCGAACGGACCTTCGCCCCCAAGGGGCTCGGCCGCATCTACGACGCGATCCTCGCCCGGCTCGCCGCCGAAGTGGAGAAGTAGCCCGCGCGGCCCGGCGCCGCCCGCGCGCCCCGCGCGTGCCGCTCTGGCGTCTCCGTGTACCGCTGCGGCGTCCCGCGCGTGCCGTCTGTGGCGACTCCGCGTCCCGCGCGTGCCGCGCCGGTGTCCCCGCGCGGTACGGCCCCGGCGTCCCGCGTGCGGTGAGCGCCTCAGGTCGCGCCCGGGCTGTGCCCGCGTCAGGAGTACGCCGGGATTCACCGCTTCGAGTGGATTTCCCCGGTAGTGCGGTTAGCTGCCGTACGCACTCCTACCGGCGCGAAAGCCCCCTGCATCCCCTCGCACGCTGGTTCGCCCGTGCTTGCTGCCCGTTGTCGCGCAATGCGAGAAATGGGGCGGTGGGCGCAGGTGCGACGAGGGGAGAGGTACGTGACCGGGACCACCGGGACGACGGTGGCGCAGGCCGCGGCGGGCTCCAAGGGCACCGCGGCGGGGCGCGTGGCGGAGGGACAGGCCGGACCCGTCGGTGCGCCCGCGGCGGAGGCCGCGCCGCCCCGCGCGGGCGGCCCGGCCGGCGCGGCCCCCGCCGCCGCGCCGCTGAGCGCGGCCGGCGTGCGGATGGTCTTCGTAGGGCTGATGCTGACGTTCGCTCTGGCCGCCCTGGACCAGACGATCGTGGCCACCGCCCTGCCCAGGGTCGTCGGTGAACTGCACGGCGTGGACCGGATGTCCTGGGCCGTCACCGCCTACCTGCTGTCCTCCACCGTCGGCCTGCCGGTCTACGGCAAGCTGGGCGACCTGGTGGGGCGCAAGAGCGTCTTCCTCTTCGCCATCGCCCTGTTCGTGGTCGGCTCCGCGCTGGCCGGCTGGTCGCGCACGATGAACGAGCTGATCGCCTTCCGGGCCGTCCAGGGAGCGGGCGGCGGCGGGCTGATGATCGGCGTGCAGGCGATCATGGCCGACATCGTGCCGCCCCGCGCGCGCGGCCGCTACATGGGCCTGATCGGCGCCGTGTTCGGCCTGGCGTCCGTGGCCGGGCCGCTGCTCGGCGGCTTCTTCACCGACCACCTGTCCTGGCGCTGGTGCTTCTACGTCAACGTCCCCTTCGGACTGGGCACGCTCGTCGTGGTCGCCGTGGTGCTGCGGCTGCCCAAGCCGGCGCGGCGGGCCCGCTTCGACCTGCTGGGCACGCTGCTGCTGGCCGCGACCTCGGTGTGTCTGGTGCTGCTGACCAGCTGGGGCGGCACCGAGTACGCGTGGAAGTCCCGCGTCATCGTCGGCTTGGGGCTCGGCGCGCTGGTCGGCGCGGTGCTGTTCCTGTGCGTCGAGGCCATCGCGGTGGAACCGATCATCCCGCTGCGGCTGTTCCGCGACCCGGTGTTCGCCGTGGCGGGCCTGGTCGGCGCGGTCCTCGGCATCGCCCTCTTCGGCGCCGCCAGCTACCTGCCGACCTTCTTCCAGATGGTCGACGGCGCGACGGCCACCGAGTCCGGGCTGCTGATACTGCCCGCGATGGGCGGCGTGGTGGCCGCCTCCGTGATCTCCGGGCAGCTCATCAGCGCCACCGGCCGCTACAAGATCTACCCCGTCCTCGGCGGCGGGCTGTCGACCGTCGGGATGTGGCTGCTGTCCCGGCTGGACGAGGACACCCCCCGCGTGACCTACAGCCTGTGGCTCGCCGTGCTCGGGCTCGGCCTCGGGCTCGTCCTGCCCGTCCTGGTGCTCGCCGTGCAGAACTCCGTGCCCGTCGCCGACCTCGGCACGGCCACCAGCGCCAGCAACTACTTCCGGCAGATCGGCGGCAGCGTCGGCGCGGCCGTGTGCGGCACGCTGCTCGCCGACCGGCTCGACCGCCGCCTCGCCGTCAAACCGCCCCCCGGCGGGGGCCTGCCCGACCCGGAGTCGGTCACCCCGGAAGCGGTGCGCGCGATGCCCCGAGCCCTGCGCGACGCGTACGTCACCGCGTACGCCGACGCCATGCCCCGTATCTTCCTCTACCTCGTGCCGGTGCTCGCCCTGGGCTTCCTGTTCGCCTTCCTGCTGAAAGAGAAACCCCTGTTGTCGCACATCGACCAGCAAGACCCCGCCGTCCCCGCCGCGCGCGCGGCGGCCCCGCCCGCCCCGCCCGCGCCCACCGCCGCCCCCGTCGCCTCGGGCGTCCCGGTCCGCGGCACCGTCCACCACCACGACGGCAGCACCGTGCCGTGCGCCGCCCTGACCCTGATCGACGTCGCGGGCCGGCAGATCGGCCGCGGGGCCACCGGCGACGACGGGCGGTACGAGCTGGGCACGCCCGGCGCGGGCGCGTACGTGCTCATCGCGGCCGCCAGCGGGCACCAGCCGCAGGCGGTCAGCGTGACCGTCGGCGAGTGGCCGGTCGACCTCGACGTGGTGCTCGGCGGCGCGGGCCGGCTGGCGGGCACCGTCACCAGCGCGGACGGCAGCCCGGTGCGCGACGCCATGGTGACGCTGACCGACGTGCGCGGAGAGGTCGTCGCCTCCACCCGCAGCGGGCGCGAGGGCGGCTACGTCATCAAGGAACTGGTGGCCGGCGAGTACACCCTCGCCTCCAGCGCCCCCGGCTTCCGGCCCGCCGCCCTGCCGGTGACCGTGCAGGCCGCCCGCGAGACCCGGCAGGACATCGAACTGGCGGGCGGCGCGGTGCTGCGCGGGGTGGTACGGGCCGGAGGCGGCCGCGCGGTGGAGGACGCCCGCGTCACCCTGCTGGACGCGGCGGGCAACGTGGTCGACACGGTGACCACCGGCCCGGACGGCTCCTTCCGCTTCGTGGACCTGTCGGCGGGCGAGTACACGGTCATCGCGGCCGGATACCCGCCGGTGGCCACGGTGCTGCGGGTGGCGGGCGGCGGGCGCACGGAGCGCGACCTGCTCCTCGGGCACGAGGACGAACGCGCCCGGCGCGGCTAGCGCACCGGCGGCGCCCGCCAGACGAGTGGTCTACTCCAGTTTTCCACAGGGGTGGTTAGGCCTTCGGGCAGCGCGTACCGTGCGGAGCATGAAGGTCTTGATCAGTGCCGACATGGAGGGCGCCACCGGGGTGACCTGGCCCGCCGACGTGCTGCCCGGCACGCCGCAGTGGGAGCGCTGCCGCCGCCTGTTCACCTCCGACGTGAGCGCGGCGGTCACCGGGTTCTTCGACGGCGGCGCCGACGAGGTGCTGGTCAACGAGGCCCACTCGACCATGCGCAACCTGCTGCTTGAGGAGCTGGACGAGCGGGCCCGGATGCTCACCGGGCGCCACAAGAGCCTCAGCATGGTCGAGGGTGTGCAGCACGGCGACGTGGACGGCATCGCGTTCGTCGGCTATCACACCGGCGCCGGCACCGAGGGCGTCCTGGCCCACACCTACCTCGCCAACTCCGTCACCGGCGTGTGGGTCGACGGCGTGCCCGCGAGCGAGGGCCGGCTCAACGCGCTGGTCGTCGCCGAGTACGGCGTCCCGGTGGTGCTGGTGACCGGCGACGACCGCACCTGCGAGGACGCCAAGGGATACGCCCCGCGGGCCCGCTCGGTCGCCGTCAAGGACTACGTCTCGCGGTACGCCGCGGTGTGCCGCACCCCCGCCCGCACCGCGGCCGACATCCGCGCCGCGGCCCGCGAGGCGACCCGGCTGGCGGTGCGCCACGAGCCGGTGCGCGGCGGGCCGTTCACCGTGGAGCTGGAGTTCGACGCCGAGCACCTGGCGGGCGCGGCGACCGTCGTGCCCGGCGTGGAGCAGGCCGGCCCGCGGCGCGTCGCCTACACCTCACCGACCATGTACGAGGGCATCCGGGCCTTCAAGGCGGTCACCACCGTCGTGTCGGCCGCAGTGGAGGAGCAGTATGGCTGAGCACGGGACGAGCACGCGCGGCGCGGCCGTCGAGGGCGGCCCCGGGCCGGACCCGGTGGACTCCGCGGCCCTGGACGAGGCGGTCCGCTTCACCTCCGAGCTGATCCGCATCGACACCACCAACCGCGGCGGCGGCGACTGCCGGGAGCGCCCCGCCGCCGAGTACGTGGCCGACCGGCTCGGCGAGGCCGGCATCGACCCCACACTCCTGGAGCGCGACCGCGGCCGCACCAACGTCGTCGCCCGCGTCCCGGGCACCGACCCGTCGGCGCCCGCCCTGCTGGTCCACGGCCACCTGGACGTGGTCCCCGCCGAGCCCGCCGACTGGACCGTCCACCCCTTCTCCGGCGAGGTGCGCGACGGCGTGGTGTGGGGCCGAGGCGCCATCGACATGAAGGACATGGACGCGATGGTCCTCGCCGTCGTCCGCGCGTGGGCCCGCGCGGGCGTGCGGCCGCGCCGGGACATCGTGCTGGCCTTCACCGCCGACGAGGAGGACAGCGCCGCCGCGGGCTCCGGCTTCCTCGCCGACCGGCACGCCGCGCTGTTCGAGGGCTGCACCGAGGGCATCAGCGAGTCCGGGGCCTTCACCTTCCACGCCGGCGACGGGCTGCGGCTGTACCCCGTCGGCGCGGGCGAGCGCGGCACCGCCTGGCTGCGGCTGACCGCCCGGGGCAGGGCCGGGCACGGCTCCAAGGTCAACCGGGCCAACGCCGTCAGCCGGCTGGCCTCGGCCGTCGCCCGCATCGGCGAGCACCGCTGGCCGGTGCGGCTCACGCCCACCGTGCGCGCGGCGCTGACCGAGCTGGCCGCGCTGCACGGTCTGAAGGCCGACCTCGACGCCGCGGACCCCGGGGAGCTGGCCCGCGAGGTGGACGGCCTGCTCGCCCGGCTCGGGCCCGCCGCGGCCCTGGTCGAGCCGACCGTGCGCAACAGCGCCAACCCCACCGTCCTGGAGGCCGGGTACAAGGTCAACGTCATCCCCGGCAGCGCCGTCGGGTACGTCGACGGGCGCGTCCTGCCGGGCGGCGAGGAGGAGTTCCGCACCACCCTGGACCGCCTCACCGGGCCGGACGTGGACTGGGAGTACCACCACCGGTCGGTGCCGCTCCAGGCGCCGGTCGACGCCCCGGTGTTCGCGGCCATGCGGGCGGCCGTCGAGTGCTTCGACCCCGGCGCGCGCGTGGTGCCGTACTGCATATCGGGCGGCACGGACGCCAAGCAGTTCTCCCGGCTCGGCATCACCGGGTACGGCTTCTCGCCGCTCCGGCTCCCCGAGGGCTTCGACTACCAGGGGCTCTACCACGGGGTGGACGAGCGGGTGCCGGTCGACGGGCTGCACTTCGGCGTCCGGGTGCTCGACCACTTCCTGCGGGCGGCGTGAGCGTGCGGGGCCCGGCGGGCGGCCGGGGCGCGGCGCGGCCGGGAGGCGGCAGCGGCCGCCGGGCCCGGGCGCCGGATTCCGCGCGCCGGAATCCCGCGCGCCGGAATCCGGGGCGCTGGTAGTCCGCGGGCCGGGCCGCCGTATCCGGCCGTGAACCGGTCGCGCGCGGCCCGGGGCCCGGCCGGGAGGCGGCCGGACCCCGCGAGGGCGGGGCGGGGCCGGACAGGGCGGTGTCGGACACCGACCGGCCCGGGCGGCGTCCTGCGGCCCGCGTCCGGGCCCGACCGCGACCCGTACCACGTCGGCGCACCACGTCCCACGTCCCCGAGTCCCCACGTCCCCGAGCCCCCACGTCCACGAAAGCGGGAGGCACAGCAGAGCATGGCGTCCACGACCCCCTACGGAGCCTGGCGGTCCCCCGTCGGCGCCGCCCTCGCCGCGTCGCACGACGGGCGGCCGGAGTTCGTGGGCACCGTCGGCCAGGAGATCTGGTGGACCGCGCCCCGCCCCCGGGAAGGCGGTCGGCGCACCCTCGTGCGGCGCCGGGCCGACGGCTCGGAGGTCCCGGCGCTGCCCCCGCCGTGGAACGTGCGCAGCCGCGTCATCGAGTACGGCGGCAGGCCGTGGGCCGGAGTGCCCCGGGCCGGCGGTCCGCTGATCGTGTTCGTCCACTTCGCCGACCAGCGGCTGTACGCGTGGGAGCCGGACGCCCCCGAGGGCGCGCCGCCGCGGCCCCTCACCCCGGTCTCGGCGGTCGGCGGCGGCCTGCGCTGGGCGGACCTGCGCGCCCACCCCGAGCGCGGGGAGCTGTGGTGCGTGCTGGAGGAGTTCACCGGCGAGGCGCCGACGCAGGTGCGGCGCGTGGCCGCGGCCGTGCCGCTGGACGGCTCGGCCGAGGACGACCGCGGCGCCGTCCGCGAGCTGACCGCGGCGGACAGCCGCTTCGTGACCTGCCCCCGGCTCTCGCCCGACGGGCGGCGCGCGGCGTGGATCGGCTGGGACCACCCGCGCATGCCGTGGGACGGCACCGAGCTGGTCGTGGCCGACCTGTCCGGGGACGGCGTCCTCACCGGCGCGCGGACCGTCCTCGGCGGGCCCGGGGAGTCGGTCGCCCAGGCCGAGTGGGCGCCCGACGGGGCGCTGCTCGCCGCCACCGACCGCACCGGCTGGTGGAACCTCCACCGGCTCGACCCGCCCCCGGCCGCGGAGCCCGGCGGGGACGGGCCCGGCGCCGCGCCTGCCGACGAGGCGGGGCCCGGCGCGGGGGAGTGGCGGGCGGTGAACCTGTGCCCGCGCGAAGAGGAGTTCGCCGGCCCGCTCTGGCGGCTCGGGCAGCGCTGGTTCGCCGCCCTGCCCGACGGCCGGATCGCCACCGTGCACGGCCGGGGCGCCGCCGTGCTCGGCGTGCTGGACCCGGCGACCGGCGAGCTGACCGACGCCCCGGGGCCGTGGACGGAGTGGGACGCCACACTGGCCGTGTCCGGCACCCGCGTCGTCGGCGTCGCCGCGAGCCCGTACCGGGGCTACGAGGTCGTGGAGTTCGACCCCGCCGCCGCGCGCGCCCGGGTCCTCGGCGCCGCCCACACCGACCCCGTCGACCCCGCCTACTACCCCGAGCCCGAGGTGCGCGTGTTCGCCGGGCCCGACGGACGCGACGTCCACGCGCACCTGTACCCGCCGCGCAGCCCGGACCACGCCGCGCCGGCCGGCGAGCTCCCGCCGTACGTGGTCTGGGCGCACGGCGGCCCCACCTCCCGCGCCCCCCTCGTCCTGGACCTCCAGATCGCCTACTTCACCTCCCGCGGCATCGGCGTCGCGGAGGTCAACTACGGCGGCTCCACGGGCTACGGCCGGGCCTACCGCGACCGGCTGCGCGAGCAGTGGGGCGTGGTGGACGTCGAGGACTGCGCCGCCGTGGCCCGGGCGCTCGCGCGGGAGGGCACCGCCGACCCGGCGCGGCTCGCCATCCGCGGCGGCAGCGCGGGCGGCTGGACGGCGGCCTCCTCACTGGCCTCCGCCGCCGCCACCGGCCTGTACGCGTGCGCCACCGTCATTTACCCCATCCTCGACCTGGCCGGCTGGACCGCCGACGGCACGCACGACTTCGAGTCCCGATACCTGGAGAGCCTGGTCGGGCCGCTCGCCGAGGTCCCCGGCCGCTACCGGGACCGCTCGCCGCTCCACCGGGCCGACCGCGTCCGTGCCCCGTTCCTGCTGCTCCAGGGCCTGGACGACCCGATCTGCCCGCCCGTGCAGTGCGAGCGGTTCCTGGAGCGGATCGCCGGGCGCGGCGTGCCGCACGCCTACCTCGCCTTCGAGGGCGAGGGGCACGGCTTCCGCCGCGCCGACACCATGATCCGCGCCCTGGAGGCCGAGCTGTCCCTGTACGTCCGGACTTTCGGCGTGGTCCGCGACGACCTGCCCGCCCTGAAGTTCGCCATGTGAACGCCCGCGGCCCGCGGCCGGCGTGCCGGGCGCGCCCCGGCGGTAGCGTGACCGACCGACGGTCCGCGGCTGCCGGAGGCCCGGCGGGGCCATCCGGCCGGCCCGTCCGCACCGACCGTCCCCGGCCCCGCGCCGGACCCGACCTCTGGAGGAGCGAGTTGACCACCCCCCGTGCCCCGCGCGTCGTCGGCCGCGACCCGCTGCCCGCCGCCGTCCCCGGCGCCTGGCCGGCGCGCCCGCCCGAGACGTGGCTGCTGAGCGTGTCCGGCTTCACCGCGGACCTGGACGCGGATGCGCCCGGCAAGGTCCTCGACGCCGAGGAGCGCGAGCGCGCCGCGGCCTTCGTGCGGGCCGAGGACCGCGAGCGGTACGTCGCGGCCCACCTGGGCCTGCGGCAGCTCCTCGGCGCGTACCTGGGCGTGGAGCCCGCGGCGGTCGCGTTCACGCGCGAGCCGTGCCCGGGCTGCGGCGGCCCGCACGGCCGCCCGGCCGTCCCCGGCCACCCCCTGCACTTCAACATGTCGCACGCGGGCGACCTGGTGCTCTTCGCCTTCGCGGGCGGCCCGGTCGGCGCGGACGTGGAGAAGGTGCAGCCGCTGTCCGTGGTCGACCAGGTCACCGGGAGCCTGCACCCCCGGGAGCGCGCCGAGCTGGCCGCCCTCCCCGCCGCCGCCCGCCCCGCGGCCTTCGCCCGCTGCTGGACCCGTAAGGAGGCCTACCTGAAGGGCATCGGCACCGGCCTGTCCCAGGACCCCGCGGCCGACTACGTGGGCACCGGCGTCCAACCGGTGCCGGTCGGCCCGTGGACCCTGGTCGACCTCCCGGTCGGCCACGCCGTCCCCGGCGCCGCGGACGGGCCCGCCCCCGACTACGCCGCCGCTCTCGCCCTGCGGGAGGCCACCCGCTCGGGCTAAGTCCCGACGAGTGCCGGATTGCGGGCTTGATTCGCGGGCACACGGTGGTGTCATGAGCGCCAAGTCAGCGAAAACCCGCGGCGCGGCGGGCGGCGGACCCTGGTCGGGAATGACTCCCGGCCGGGCCGTCCTGCTGCTCGTCGGTGTCCTCGCCCTCGTCTTCATCTTCGAGAACACCCGGAAGGTCAAGATCAGGCTGATCGTGCCCGAGGTCACCACGCCGCTGTGGCTGGCCCTGCTCGCGGTGGGCCTCATCGGCACGCTGTGCGGCGCGTACCTCTTCCGCCGCCGCGGCGACTGACGGGACCGGCCGCCCCGCCGCCAGGCGCCGGGGCGACGGTCACGCGGCGTTGCGGCGGCGTATGGAGCGCGCGGACGACCGGGCCGGCGCGGCGGCGGGCAGACGCCGGTTCTTCGCGGCCGGCCGGTTCCGCCGGGCACCGGGGGCGGGGGCGGCGTCGGCGGCCGGCGCGGCGAGGACGACCGGGATGCCGGAGGGGTCCTGGGCGCCGGTGATGCGCGCCAGTTCCGGGTCGTCGGGGCGTACCCGGGCGGTTCGGGGGGTGACGGCGGCGGCGGCCATCAGCTTGGCCATCTCGCGGCGCTGCTCGGGCAGGACGAGGGTGACGACCCGGCCGGACTCCCCGGCGCGCGCCGTACGGCCGCTGCGGTGCAGGTAGTCCTTGTGGTCGGTGGGCGGGTCGACGTTGACCACCAGGTCGAGGTTGTCGACGTGGATGCCCCGGGCGGCGACGTTGGTGGCCACCAGCACCGTGACCTGGCCGGACTTGAACTGCTCCAGCGTGCGGTTGCGCTGGGACTGGGACTTGCCGCCGTGCAGCGCGGCCGCCGGCACCCCGACCGCCAGCAGGTCGCGCACCAGCCGGTTGACCGCGTGCTTGGTGGCCAGGAACATGATCACCCGGTTGTCGCGGGCGGCGATACGGACCACGGCGGCGCGCTTGTCGGTGCTCGCCACGTGCAGGACGTGGTGCTCCATCGTGGAGACCGCGCCCGCGGCAGGGTCCACCGAGTGGACCACCGGGTCGGTCAGGAACCGGCGTACCAGAGTGTCGACGTTCCGGTCCAGCGTGGCGGAGAACAGCATGCGCTGGCCGTCCGCGGGCACCTTCCGCAGCAGCGCCGTGACCTGGGGCAGGAACCCCATGTCGGCCATCTGGTCGGCCTCGTCGAGCACGGTGGTGCGCACCTCGTCCAGACGGCAGTCACCGCGCTCGACCAGGTCCGCGAGCCGCCCCGGCGTGGCGACGACCACCTCGGCTCCGGTGCGCAGCGCGCCCGCCTGACGGCTCAGGGACATGCCACCGACCACCGCGACCGTCCGCAGCAGCAGCGCCCGGGCGTACGGGGCGAGGGCGTCGGTGACCTGCTGGGCCAGTTCCCGGGTGGGGACGAGCACCAGGGCCCGCGGCCGGCGCGGCTCGGCGCGCGGCCCGGCGGTGCGGGCCAGCAGGGGCAGGCCGAAGGCCAGGGTCTTCCCCGACCCGGTACGGCCGCGGCCCAGCACGTCGCGGCCCGCGAGCGAGTCGGGCAGCGTGGCCGCCTGGATCGGAAAGGGGACGCCGATGCCCTGACGGTCCAGCTCGGCCAGCAGCGCCGGGGGTATGCCGAGCCCGGCGAACGACGCGGCTTCCCGTGCGGGGGGCGCGGCGGCTGCCGGGACCGCCGCCTGTACGGGAGCCGGGGGCCGGGGGCGGCGGGAGCCGCGGGGCCTGGTAGTCACGCGCATGACCTCCTGGTGACGGCGGAACGGCGGCCGGGGCCCGCACCCTTCAGGTGCGGGCCCCGGCCACTGGATGACACACCGGCCCTCGGGCCGGAAAACGCCTGGGCAACGCCGCCGCCGGGCCGGAAAGGCTTCCCGGGAAACGCCCGGACGCCTGGAAGACGCCAGAGTACCCGAGGATATGCCGGCGATACGGCTGGACGGCGTTGCGTGGACGCCGGGAGGGAGGTTCAGGCCGGAATGATGTTCTCGGCCTGCGGGCCCTTCGGGCCCTGCGTGATGTCGAAGGTCACCTTCTGGCCTTCCTGAAGCTCGCGGAAGCCCTGAGTGGCGATGTTCGAGTAGTGGGCGAAGACGTCGGCGCCGCCGCCGTCCTGCGCGATGAAGCCGAAGCCCTTTTCGGCGTTGAACCACTTCACGGTACCTGTGGCCATGATGACCGGTCTCCTTAGGAGCAGCGAAGCCCGCACCGTGCGCGCTTCTGTCGCCGCGATGACCCTTCCGGAAAACCGGAAAACAAAAACGCACCCGAAGGTCACATCCCGTCAGGTGCGCACAGAGTTCATGGGTACCAAAACCGCAACCGCACCAACGTAACACACGCCACGGGGGTTCGCGGGCCAGGGCGGGGATCTTTTCCCCACGGTTCGGCCCTCGCTAGACGGTGCCGGACGTGCAAGGCTGTGACCCGAACGTCCGAGCCCTTTCCCGACCCGCGTGGAGACCCTGTGCGCTGTATTATCGCCGGCTACCCCTTCGACCTGACCGCGAGCGAGGTGCAGCAGGCGATGAGCGGTGTCACGCCCGAGCTCATCGTCGGCGAGTCCGTCCGCATCGGCCCGCGTGCCTACCCTGTCAAGCAGGTCGGAGCGGTGCTCACCGGCCAGGACCGGCGCGACTTCACCTCCGCCGAGGTGACCCGGGCGATGAAGCGCCTCGGTTTCACCTGCCACGCGGCCCCGACCGCCGCCGGCGGCTGACGGTCCGGCCCGCGGGCGCCCGGCCCCCCGCTTCGACCCCGACCGCCGGGACGACCGGGCCCGGCCCCGCGCCGGCGGGAAGCCCGGGCCCGGCCCCGCACCCGGCGGGAGGCCGGGCCCCGGCCGTATCATGGGCCTCGTGGCCCACCCGCCGTTCCTCGCACAGGGGGCGCGAGCCGCCATCCGCCGCTTCGAGCGGCGCGACGGCGCGGAGTTCACGGCTTTGGCCAGGATGAGCAGGGACCTGCACCATCCCTGGCTGTCCCCGCCGACGACCGACGAGGCGTTCGCCGACTACCTCGCCAGGCTGTCCGTGCCGGACCGCGAGGGCCTGCTGGTCTGCGTGCGCGCCACCGGCGCCATCGCCGGGTTCATCAACGTCAACAACATCGTCCGCAACGCCTTCCAGAGCGGGGCGCTCGGCTACGGCGCCTTCGCGTCCAGCGCGGGCCGCGGCCTGATGTCCGAAGGTCTCGCCCTCGTCCTGCGGCACGCCTTCGGCCCACTGGGGCTGCACCGCCTGGAGGCCAACATCCAGCCCGGCAACGAGGCGTCGGCCCGGCTGGTCAAACGCGCGGGCTTCCGGCTGGAGGGCTACTCGCCCGCCTTCCTGTACGTGAACGGGGCGTGGCGCGACCACGAGCGCTGGGCGCTCACCGGCGAGATGTGGGAGGCGGGCGTCGCGGCGCCCCGCTGACCTGCCCGCGCGGCCGGAAGGCCGCCGCGCGAAAGGCCGCGCGGAGGGCCGCCCAAAGGCGGGACAGGCCCGTGCCCGCACCCGGCGGCGGGCGCGCCGGAGCCGGGCCGCCGCGTCGGAGGCGGGGTCCCGCGCCGCCGCGCCAGGGCCGCGATCCGGCCGCAGGCCGGGCGATATGCGGCCGTAAGGCGCCCTGTTCAGGCGGTGCCGCCGCGGTGTTCCATGGGCGTCGGACGGTCGCCGGAGCCGAGGTGACCCAGGCGTCGGAATGAGTGAGGCTGCCCGTGGCCACGAGCGTGCGACGTACCTCCCTGACCCTCCCCACCGCCCCGCTCGGGCCCGGCGACCCGCTGCCCGCGCTGTATCCCCTGGACCAGGCGGGCCCCGCGGCGGCCGGCACGCTGCCCGCGCTGCCCGTACGCGCCGCCCGCGAGGCCCGGTTCGCACCGCCGCGCTCGGCGCTGCCCGAGCGGCTGCGGGACGGGTACGGCCGCCGCCGCGCGCCCGTCCGGCACGACGCGGTCGTCATCGAGAACACCCGCCTGCGCGCCGTCGTCCTGCCCGGCCTCGGCGGCCGGATCCACTCGCTCCACCACAAGCCCACCGGCCGCGAACTGCTGCACGCCCCCGCCGTCCTCCAGCCCGCCCACCTCGCGCCGCACGGCGCCTGGTACGCCGGAGGCCTCCAGTGGCACACCGGCACCCCCGGCCGCACCGGCCTGTCCTGCGCCCCGCTGCACGCCGCCCGGCTGCCCGCGCCCGACGGCGGCGAGATGGTGCGCCTGTGGGAGTGGGACCGGCTGCGCGACCTGCCGTTCCAGGTCGACCTGTGGCTGCCGGAGGGCACGGACTTCCTCTACGTGGGCGTGCGCGTGCGCAATCCGCACCACGACCCGGCGCCCGTCTTCTGGCAGTCCCGCGCCGCCGTCCCGGAGGCCCCGGGCACCCGCGTGCTGACGCCGGCCGACGGCGCGTGGCACGCCGGCGGCGGCCGTCCGCGCACCCGCGTGCCGGTGCCGGAGTGGGACGGCGCCGACCGCTCCTACCCGCTGCGCGGCGAGGAGCCCGCCGACTACCACTACGACCCGCCGGCCGGCGAGCGCCCGTGGATCGCCGCGCTGGACGCCTCGGGAACCGGCCTGGTCCAGACCTCCGCCGGCCCGTGCGGCGGCCGGGGGCTCGCGCTGTGGGGAGCGGGCCCGGCCGGCCGGCGGCGGCAGCGGTGGCTGGCCGGGCCCGGCGCGCCCGGCTGGGCCGAGCTGTGGTCGCAGCCCGCCCCGGACCCGCTGGGCCACGTGCGCCTGGAGCCGTACGAGGAGGTCGCCTGGCTGGAGGCGTACGGGCCGCTGTCGGCCGACCCCCGGACGGTGCACGGCGGCGACTGGGCGGCGGCCCGCCGCGAGGTGGCCGACCGGCTGGAGGCGGCGGCGCCGCGCGCCGCCGTGGCCGAGGCGTACGCGGCCTGGCGGGCGTGCGCCGACACCGAACCCAAGGAGCAGCTGGCGACCGGCTCCGGCTGGGGAGCGCTGGAGGTGGAGCGCGGCGGCCACGAGCTGCCGGGAACGCCGTTCCCGCCGGACACGCTGGGCCCGGAGCAGGAGCCGTGGCGGCGGCTGCTGCGCACCGGCGCGCTGCCCGACTGGCCGGCCGGGCCGCTGCCGGCCGACCCGGGGCCGTCCCTGGTGGCGCCGGTGTGGCGCGATCTGCTCGAAGCGGCGCCCGGCACGGCGGCCGCCGAGTACCACCTGGGCGTCGCCCAGTGGCACGCGGGTGACCGGGCGCAGGCCGAGCGGAGCTGGGAGCGGTCGCTGCGGTGCGCCGAGACGCCGTGGGCGCTGCGCTGTCTGGCGGTCGCCGACACCGTGGCCGGACACCCGGTGCGCGCGGCGCAGCGGCTGCTGCGCGCCGTCGGACTCCTGCTGCCCGCCGGCGCGCTCGCCGCGGCCGGGAGCGGCGGCCCGGCCTCGGACGGCCGCGCGCCCGCGACCGAGGCG
>NZ_JAVSCF010000144.1:0-16164 GCF_031932565.1 Streptomyces sp. B1866 | reverse complement strand
CGGCCGCGGCGGCCGCCGGTGTTCCCCGGCGGCGGCCGCCGCCGGGCGACCGGGTTTCGCGGCCGCGGCGGGCCGCTCAGGCGGCTCCGTCCGCGCCCGGGCCCTCGGGCAGGGCCGGGAGCACCCGGCCGGTCACCTCGCCGAGGGACAGCCGGGTGCCGTCCGGGCCGGGGGCCGTGGCGCGCAGTGTCACCTCGTCGCCGTCCTCCAGGAACGTCCGCTCGCCGCCGGGCAGGCGCAGCGGCTCCCGGCCGCCCCAGGTGAGTTCCAGCAGGCAGCCGCGCTCCTCGGGGCGCGGCCCGCTGACCGTGCCGGAGGCGAACAGGTCGCCCGTGCGCAGCGAGGCGCCGTTGGCGGTCAGGTGCGCCAGCTGCTGGGCCGCCGTCCAGTACATGGACGAGAAGGGCGGCCGGGAGACCGTGTGGCCGTTGACGGCGACCTCCAGCGCCAGGTCGAGTCCCCCGGGTTCGGCCGCGGAGTCGTCCAGGTAGGGCAGCGGCGGGGTGTCGCGCGGCGGCGGTGCGGTGCGGGCCGCGTCCAGCGCGTCCAGCGGGGTGACCCACGCGGCGACGGACGTCGCGAAGGACTTGCCCAGGAAGGGCCCGAGCGGCTGGGACTCCCACGCCTGGACGTCCCGCGCGGACCAGTCGTTGAGCAGGCACACGCCGAAGACGTGGTCGCGGAGGGCGGTGAGCGGGACGGGCCGCCCGTGCGAGGACGGCGCGCCGACGACGAAGCCCACCTCGGCCTCGAAGTCCAGGCGCCGGGTCGGCCCGGCCACCGGCCCGGCCGCCCCGCCCCGGTACTGGCCGCGCGGGCGCACCACCGGGGTGCCGGAGACCACGACCGTGCCCGCCCGGCCGTGGTAGCCGATCGGCAGGTGCTTCCACGGCGGCGGCAGCGCCGGGGCGTTCGGGCGGAAGATCGTGCTGACGTTGGTGGCGTGGTGCTCGCTGGCGTAGAAGTCGACGTAGTCGGCCACCTCGAAGGGCAGGTGCAAGGCGGCGTCCGCCAGCGGGCGCAGCAGCGGCGCGACGGCCCGCCGGTGCTCCGGTCCGGTCAGCCACGCGCGCGCCTGGGCTCGTACGGCCTGCCACACGGGCCGTCCGGCGGCGAGCAGCGGGTTCAGCGTGGGCCCGGCCAGCAGCGCGGCGTGCGGCGAGCCCAGGGCCTCGGCCGCGGCCCCCAGGTCCAGCACGTGGTCGCCGTACCGGACGCCGATCCGCCGCCGCCCGGCGCCGCCGGGCCGCCCCGGGCCGCCGGGCTCCGCCAAGGCGCTGAAGACGCCGTAGGGCAGGTGGTGCGGGCCGAAGGGGTCGTCGTCGGCCAGGTCGAGCGGGCTGTGTGGCGCCATGCGGGCTGCCTCGCCTTCGCGTCGTCTCGCGGTGGGTACGGGCTGTGCGGATCGTACGGCGCCCGCCGGGCCCCGGCGCGGTCCGGCAGGCCCGGCCCCACCGACGGGTGATGTGACGGACCACACATGTCCGCCGGGCCGGGCGGCGGTGGCCGACCGGCCCGGCGGACGGGGCATCGGCGCTGGTGGGAGTGGCGCCACCGGGGCCTCCCAGGGGGTGCGGGATCCGGTCCGGGCGCCCGCGCCGTGCGCCGGGAGCGGCGCCGGGCGCACAAGGGGGGAAGGCGCCCACAGTGATGGATACCCGACCGGATACGCTGCCTTATGGGAGACAGAGACAGTGGAGACAGTGACACATCGACATTCCGCGTGATCTCAGGCAGACAGGAGTACCTCTCGTGACCGTCGTCGGGCCCGTTGGGCTGACCGTGCGGGACCAGATTCTGGACGCCGACACCCGCGCCGGGCTGGCAGCCGTCGAAGAGGCCCTGCTGGCGGCCACCAAGAGCGACGTGCCGTTCATCACCGAGGCCGCCCAGCACCTGGTGCGGGCGGGCGGCAAGCGGTTCCGTCCGCTGCTGGTGCTGCTCGCGTCCCAGTTCGGCGATCCGCACGCGCCCGGCGTGGTGCCCGCCGCCGTCGTCGTGGAGCTGACCCACCTGGCCACCCTGTACCACGACGACGTCATGGACGAGGCGGACGTGCGGCGCGGCGTGGCCAGCGCCAACAACCGCTGGGACAACTCGGTGGCCGTGCTGACCGGCGACTTCCTGTTCTCCCGGGCCTCCCAGATCCTGGCCGACCTCGGCCCGGAGGCGGTGCGCGTCCAGGCCGCCGCGTTCGAGCGCCTGGTGACGGGCCAGATCCTGGAGACGGCCGGGCCGCGCGGCGGCCGCGACCCCGTCCAGCACTACCTGGACGTGCTCGCGGGCAAGACCGGTTCGCTGATCGCCGTCTCCGGCCGGCTCGGCGCCCTGATGGCCGGCGCCGACGAGCGCGTCGTCAACGTGCTCACCCAGTACGGCGAGCGGCTGGGCATCGCCTTCCAGCTCGCCGACGACGTGCTGGACATCACCAGCGACGGCGAGGAGTCCGGCAAGACGCCCGGCACCGATCTGCGCGAGGGCGTCGCCACCCTGCCCGTGCTCTACCTGCGCGCCCGTACGGCCGCCACCGGCGCGCCCGAGGACCGCGAGCTGTGCGACCTGCTCGCCGGGGACCTCACCGACCACGGCCGGCACACCGAGGCGCTGCAACGGCTGCGCTGCCACCCGGCGCTGGAGCTGGCGCGCCGCGAGACCCTGCGGTACGCGGCGGAGGCCCGCGCCATGCTGGCCCCGCTGCCCGCCGGGCGGACGAGGTCGGCACTGGAGGCGCTGTGCGACGCGGCGGTGCACCGCGTCGGCTGACGCCCGCCCGGCCTCCCGGGTCCGCACCCCCGGCCGCCGGGCGGTCCCGGGGTCCGTGATCCCGGCTTTCTGGCCCGTGTGAAACTTCCGCCCGCCGGGGGCCCGTACGGCCGTGAGGCCCGCGGTGCTCCCGGGACGCCCCCTAGGGGACGGCGCCCGCGGGGGGCGGCCGGCCGTCAGCCGCGGGGCGGGCCGATGTCCTACCGCAGGCGTACGGCCACCTGATCCCGCGGGCTGACGCGCGACGACCCGGGGATTTGGTGGGATGAAGACAGCACACAGAGGACTCGATCGGGTGACAATGACCCGAAGAACGACGAGTACCGACGAGTACCGGCGCGTGCGAGCCGACGACCACCGCCGACCACGGAGGTAGAGCACCCATGGCAGGAACCCGACCGATACAGCCCGCCGACGGTGGTGACTGGGACGAGTCGCGACCGGAGCGGCGCCGCAAGGCCGTCCGGTACGCGGTGCCCCTCGCCGTGGCCGGAGTGGCGGCGGCGACGATCGGGCTGGTCCCGGCGCTCGCCGACAGCTCCTCCGACGACGACCCCGACCTGCCGGCGGTCTCGGCCGAGGAGCTGATAGCCAAGGTCGCCGGGTCGGACGCCGAGGAGCTGTCCGGCACGGTGCGGATCACCACCGACCTCGGACTGCCGGCCCTGCCCATCGGCGGCTCCTTCACCGGCGGCGCCCGGGACGGCGGGGACGCCTCCGCCGCCGCGCCGGAGTCCAAGCTGGCCGAACTCGCGGCCGGTACGCACACGCTGCGGGTGGCCGCCGACGGCGCCGCCAGGCAGCGGGTCTCGATCATCGAGGACGCCGCCGAGTACAGCCTCATCCACAACGGCGACGACGTGTGGGCGTACGACAGCGCGACCAACTCGGTCTACCACGCCACGGCAGACGACAAGGCGGGCGGGCGCGGGCACCGCGGCGGGCCGAAGGACTTCCAGGGTCTCGGCGACGCCACGCCGCGCGAGCTGGCCCGCAAGGTGCTCGCCGCCGTGAACGGCAGCACCGCCGTGAAGGTCGACGGCAGCACGAAGGTCGCCGGCCGGGACGCCTACCAGCTCCTGATCCAGCCGCGCCAGGCCGGTTCGACGGTCGGCTCGGTGCGGATCGCGGTGGACGCGGACACCGGCGTGCCGCTGAAGTTCACGCTCCAGCCCCGCGGCGGCGGCAAGGCGGCGGTGGACGCGGCCTTCACCTCCGTCGACTTCAAGGCCCCCAAGGCGGGCGTCTTCTCCTTCACCCCGCCCAAGGGCGCCGAGGTCACCGAGGCCGACCGGGCCAAGGCCCGGGCCGGCGGCGGGCGGGCCGCTGACCTGCTGTCCGGGCTCAACGTGGTCGGCGACGGCTGGGCGTCGGTCGCCGAGCTGCACATCTCCGACACGCCGCTGTCCGGCAAGGACGCGCTGGCGGCCCGTCAGTTCCTCGACGGGCTGGGCAGGAAGGTCAAGGGCGAGTTCGGCACCGGCACCGTGCTGAGCACCCGCCTGATCAACGTCCTGCTCACCGACGACGGCCGGATCCTCGTCGGCGCGGTCGACAGGAACACGCTGGTGAAAGCCGCCGACGCGGCGGAGTGAACCGGACGGATCCGGCGGGGCGCGCGTAGGGCCGCGCCGCGCGGGGCAGGCGCCGCCCGTGGCCGCGTGCCGCGGGCGGCGCGCCACGCCCGGACGCGGCGCGCACCGCGCCAGGGAAGGACGGCACCGAGCGTGCCGGGCAGCGCGCCGCGCGACACGTCGGGGCGACGTGAACACCGGACGACAGGGGGAGCTTGTGGACGAGCGGTCCGCCGAGCACACGCCCGCGGCACCAGCCGCCCCGGCCCGGACCGGGGCGGCGGCCACGGCGGAGCCCGCGGTCGAGACCCGCGGGCTCACCAAGCGCTACCGCGGCGGCCAGGTCGCGGTCGACGCGCTCGACCTGAGCGTGCCGCGCGGCAGCGTCTTCGGCTTCCTCGGGCCCAACGGCTCGGGCAAGACGACGACGATCCGGATGCTCGTGGGGCTCATCGAGCCCACCTCGGGCGGCGCGCGGCTGCTGGGCGCGCCCATGCCGCGCGCCGCCCGCACGGTCCTGCCCAGGGTCGGCGCGCTCATCGAGGGCCCGGCGCTGTACGGGTTCCTCAACGGCCGGGACAACCTGCTGCGGTACGACGCCGCCGACCCGACCGCCGATCCGCGCACCCGTGCGACGCGCGTGGCGGCGGCCCTGGACCGGGTGGGCCTGTCGGCGGCCGCGCACAAGAAGGCCCGCGCGTACTCGCTCGGCATGAAGCAGCGCCTGGGCCTGGCCGCCGCCCTGCTCCAGCCGCGCGAGCTGCTGATCCTGGACGAGCCGACCAACGGCCTCGACCCGCAGGGCATGCGGGAGATCCGCACGCTGGTGCGCGAGCTGGCCGACGACGGCATCACCGTCTTCCTGTCCTCGCACCTCCTGGACGAGATCGAGCAGGTGTGCACGCACGCCGCGGTGATGTCCCAGGGCCGCCTGATCGCCCAGGGCACCGTCGCCGCGCTGGCGGCGGGCAGCAGGGGCCGGCTGACCGTCACCAGCCCGGACACGTCCGACGCGGTCCGCGTCCTCAAGGAGCACGGTGTGACAGACCTGGTCGTCGCGGACGAGCGGATCTCCGGGGAGCTTCCCGCGCCCACCGGGCGCGGCGAGCCGCCGCTGGACCTGGCGGAGCTGAACGCCGCGCTGGTGCGCGCCGGGGTGCGGGTGCGCGGCTTCGGCGCCGAGCGGGCATCGCTGGAGGACGCCTTCGTGGCGCTGACGGGGGAGGGCTTCGATGTCGCGGGCTGAGGTACGGGCCGAGGCGGCCGGTCCGGAGGGCGCGCCGGACCGGGAGGCGGCCACGCCGGACGCTGCCGACGCGGCCCAGGACGTACACGCGGAGCAGGACCCACGCGCGGAGCAGGACCTACGCGCGGCCCAGGACGTACACGCGGAGCAGGACCCACGCGCGGAGCNGGGAGGGCTTCGATGTCGCGGGCTGAGGTACGGGCCGAGGCGGCCGGTCCGGAGGGCGCGCCGGACCGGGAGGCGGCCACGCCGGACGCTGCCGACGCGGCCCAGGACGTACACGCGGAGCAGGACCCACGCGCGGAGCAGGACCTACGCGCGGCCCAGGACGTACACGCGGAGCAGGACCCACGCGCGGAGCAGGACCTACGCGCGGCCCAGGACGTACGCGCGGAGCAGGAGGCGGGCGCGGACGGCCGCCGGGGCCAGGAGGCGCCGCCCGCCCGCGAGGGCACCGCCCCCGGGCCGCCGCCGCACCGGCCCGGCCCGGCCCCCGCCCCGGCGTCGGCGGCCCCGGGCCGCCCGCCGAGCCCGCTGTGGACGCTGGCCCTCTTCCGCAGCGAGCTGGTCACGACCTTCCGCCGCTGGCGGACCCTGGCCCTGCTGGGCGTGCTGGCGGCCGTGCCGGTGCTCGTGGGCATCGCGGTGAAGATCGAGACGCGCGACGGCGGCACGTTCGGCGGCGGCGGTGGGAACGACGGCGAGAGCCCGCTGTTCTTCACCCAGATCACGAACAACGGCCTCTTCCTGGTCTTCGCCTCCCTGGCCGCGACCCTGCCGATCTTCCTGCCGATGGCGATCAGCGTCGTGGCCGGGGACTCCATCGCGGGCGAGGCGAGCGCGGGCACGCTGCGCTACCTGCTCGTGGCGCCCGCCGGACGCACCCGCCTGCTGCTGGCCAAGTTCACCGCGGTGGTGGCCTTCTGCGCCGCCGCCACCCTGGCGGTGGCCGGGGCCGCGCTGGCGACGGGCGCGGCGCTGTTCCCGCTCGGCGACGTGACGCTGATCTCCGGCACCCGCATCTCCTTCGGCGACGGCCTGGTGCGGGCCCTGGCGGTCGCGGGCGTGGTGGCGCTGTCGCTCGTCGGGGTGGCCACGCTCGGCGTGTTCATCTCCACGCTGACCGGCAGCGGCATCGCGGCGATGGCGGCGAGCGTGGGCCTGCTGGTGACCGTGCAGATCGTCGACACGATTCCGCAGCTGCACGCCGTGCACCCGTACCTGTTCACGCACTACTGGCTCAGCTTCGCCGACCTGCTGCGCGACCCGGTCTCCTGGGACGGCGTGCTGAAGAACCTCGGCCTCCAGGGGCTGTACGCGGCGGTGTTCGGCTCGGCGGCGTGGGCGCGGTTCACGGCCAAGGACATCACGGCCTGAGCGCGGTTCGGGCCTCTTCTCCAGCGGAGCAGGAACAGCGGCCCAGGACGTTTCGGAGAGACCCCGCCGGGAGCAGTCCCCGACCGGATTCGGCAATTCCAGGTCGGCACGCCGGTCACGCCTCTTCTCCGCGTCCAGCGGAAATCCTGAGGGACGGGCGGATTCCGTGCCGGAGTAAACCGGTGCGGTAGCCGGCGTACTCCCGGTGTTGACGCTGAATTGCACCTGCCGCGGGATTCGCCTGGGCTCCCGTTCTCATAGCGTTCTTCCACAGAAACCGGTTCGACAACGGGGGACGGCGGCGTCGACCGCCCGGAACGGCCCTGGCCTTTCGCTTTCCGGACGGGTCGGCCCCGGCGCCTCGGTCCCATTCTTGATGGAGGAATCATGGCCATATCACGCATCGGCGCCCGCGCCGCAGTCCTGCTCGCGACGTCGACCCTGCTCACCGGCGTGGGCGGCGCCATCGCCGCGACGAGCGCGGTCGCGGCTCCCGCGAGTTCCGCGGCGTCCTGCAACTTCAGCAACCCCCACACGGTGCGGACGGCGAAGGTCGACTCGATCAACATCCAGCTGCGGCACAGCCCGTCGCCGGACTGCGCCTGGGGCCGCATCTACAACGCGGACAAGGACGACCTGGTCTGGGTGGACCGCTCCTCCAACGGCGGCCAGAGCTGGGAGACCCTGAGCGTGACCAGGGTGAAGTACGGCACGGACACCCACACGGCCTCGCGCTACGCCGGCGGCCGCTACATCGTGCGTGCCTGCGCGAAGAACGACACCACCAGCCACGTCAAGTGCACCCGCTGGTTCTGAGCCCCGCGGGAGTACCCGGCTGATGTGATGGGCGGACAGGTCCGGCCCGCGCCGCCACGGCACCAGGCGCCGGGCGCGGGACGGGCCGACCGGCCGCCCGTCACGCCGGGCGTGAGCACCCGGGCCCGGGCGGTGTTCAGGGCCGGGCCGCGTCCGGCTCAGGCAGCGGTTCCGGCCCGCGCGCATCGGCCCCGGCCCGCGCCGCCCGCGCGGCCGCCGCCGCCAGGTCCGTACGGGCCCGGTGGGCCGTGCGCAGCGCGTCCCAGGTCAGCAGGGCGAGCGCGAGCCATACGAGCCCGAAGCCCGCCCAGCGCTCGGGGGGCATGGACTCGTGGAAGACGGCGAGCCCGAGCACGAACTGGAAGGTCGGCGCCAGGTACTGCAACAGCCCGACCGTCGTCAGCGGCAGCCGCACCGCCGCCGCGCCGAAGCAGATCAGGGGCAGCGCGGTGATCAGCCCGCAGCAGGCCAGCAGGGCCGCGTGCCCGGCGCCCTCGGCGGCGAACGTGCTGTCGCCGCGCACTCCGAGCACCAGCAGGAAGCCGAGCGCGGGCAGGAACTGCACGGCGGTCTCGGCGGCCAGCGACTCCAGCCCGTCCAGGCCGATGTACTTCTTGACCAGGCCGTAGACGGCGAAGGTGACGGCCAGGGTGAGGGCGATCCACGGCAGCTTGCCGTAGCCGACGGCCAGCACCGCCACGGCCGCGGCGCCGACCCCGACCGCCGTCCACTGCGCGGGCCGCAGCCGCTCGCGCAGGACCAGGACGCCGAGGCCGATGCTGACCAGCGGGTTGATGAAGTAGCCCAGGGCCGTCTCGACCACGTGGCCGTTGTTGACGCTCCAGATGTACAGGCCCCAGTTCACGGAGATGACCGTCGCGGCCAGCGTGACGAGCCCCAGCCGCCGCGGGTCGCGCAGCAGCGGCCGCACCCAGGACCAGCGGCGCAGCACCAGCAGCGCGGTGGCGACGGCGGCGAGGGACCACACCATGCGGTGGGCCAGGATCTCCACGGCGCTCGACGGTTCCAGCAGCGGCCAGAACAGGGGCACCAGGCCCCAGGCGCCGTAGGCGGCGAAACCGTAGGCGAGACCGGCGCGGTGCTGATCTGGATGCGGCTTCACACGGTCCTCCGGGGGCGCGGGGCGGATGCTGTCGACGGTAACCCCGGCCGGGCCGCTTGTCATGTGCGTATCACCGCATGGTCATGACCGCGACGCGCCCGGGAGGCTTCGGCCTCAGTCCGGCTTCGGCCTCAGTCCGGCTTCGGCCTCAGTCCGGCTTCGGCCTCAGTCCGGCTTCGGTCTCAGTCCGGCCCCGGCCGCCGCCCGGACCGTACGGCCCGCACCGCGCGCGTCACGTCGAACGGCAGGATCGTCACCGCCACCTCCGGCAGGTGCTCCAGCGTCCTGGCCATGGTCTCGGCCGTGCCCCGGTGCAGCAGCCTGCCCAGCGGCGAGCGGTACGTGCGCCGCGGCACCAGCAGCGTCAGCGCGGTCTCGCCGTCGGCCGTGGTGCGGGCCGCGAGCCGTATCACGGCGCGGCGCAGCCTGCGGTCCGGGCACTCCACGACCTCCAGCGGCACGGTGATCCCCGCGAGCCGCTCCCAGCGGGCCATCAGCCGCCGCGCGTGCGCCTCGTCGATCATGAAGTGCACGGCCCGCACCTCGTCGGGCCGCAGCTCGTGCGCGTACCGCAGCGCCTTGAACGTCGCCAGGTCGACGCTCTCCGCCAGCACGTACACCAGGTGCCGCCGCCAGCGCGGCCGGTCGTCGCCGGGCGCGGGCGCGGCCTCCAGGGCGGCCGCCTCGGCGCGGTACTCGTGGTTGATGCGGGTGAGCGCCCACACGCCGAGCGGGAAGATCACCACGACCAGCCAGGCGCCCTCGGTGAACTTCGTGACCGCGAAGATCACCACGACGGCCGCGGAGACGGCCGCGGTCGCCGCGTTCACGCCGATCTTCCAGGTGCGGCCGGGCTCGCGGCGGCGCAGGTGGTAGGCGGTGAGCCCGGATCCGGCCATGGTGAAGGCGGTGAACACGCCGATCGCGTACAGCGCCACCAGCCGGTCCACGTTCGCGTCCGTGACCACCAGCAGCGCGAGCGCGACGACGGCCAGCGACAGGATGCCGTTGGAGAAGGCGAGCCGGTGGCCGCGCCGGGTGAGCCGCCGGGGCAGGAACCGGTCCTCGGCCACGAAGCTCGCCAGGAAGGGGAAGCCGGTGAACGGCGTGTTCGCGCCCGTGTAGAGGATCAGCGCGGTGGCCAGCTGCACGAACGCCAGGCCCGCCGTGCCCGGCCAGCCGCCGCCGAAGGCCAGGTGCGCCTCCTGCGCCAGCACGGTCGGCGTGCCGTCGGTGTACGGAATCGCGTGCGTGAAGTGGGCCAGCGCCGACACGCCGAGCACCAGCGTGCCCAGCACGCAGCTCATCGCGACGAGCGTGCGGCGGGCGTTGCGGCCCTGCGGCTCGCGGAAGGCGGAGACGCTGTTGGAGATGGCCTCCAGGCCGGTCAGCGAGGAGCCGCCGTTGGCGAAGGACCGCAGCACGATGAACAGCGACGCGCCGTACAGCCACCCGCCGCCCTGCTCGCCCAGCGGCAGCGCTCCCGACGCGTGCACGTCGGCGCGCGGCAGGTCTCCGGCGATCCCGCGCGCCAGGCCGGTCACCAGCATGGCGGCCATGGCCAGCATGAACAGGTACGCGGGCACGGCGAACACCCGGCCCGCCTCGCGCAGCCCACGCAGGTTGCCGTACGCGAGGACCATGATCACGCCCGCGCTGACCGGCAGCTGGAGGTGGTCCACGCCGGAGCCGCCGCCGAGCAGGTGCACGAAGGAGACGACGGCGGCGGTGCCCGCCGAGACCTGCACGGCGACGGTGACGATGTAGTCCACCAGCAGCGCGACGGCGGCGATCTGCGCGACGGTCGGCCCGAAGTTCTCCCGGGCGACGACGTACGACCCGCCCGCGCGCGTGTAGCGGGTGACGACGTCGCTGTAGCAGATCGTGACCAGGACCAGGACGAGCAGGATGGCGCCGGTGACCGGCAGCAGCAGGGTGAAGGCGGCCGTGCCGACGACCGGCACCAGCACGCGCAGCATCTCCTCGCTGCCGTACGCGGTGGAGGAGATGCAGTCGGAGGCGAGCACCCCGAGAGCGGACGGGTTGCTCAGCTTCTCGTGTCTGATGTGCTCGGTGACCAGCGGAGGTCCGAGCAGCAGCCGTTTGACCCGGTAGGCCAGGCGGTCGGGCGGTTCGGGGGACGGCGCCGCGCGGGGCGGCGGCGCGGAGCCGGGGGACGGTCTGTCGTCGGGCATGGCCATATCAGACCGCTAACCGGGCCGGGCGGTCAGACGACGCCCCGGGCGGGCCGCCGCCGCACCCGCTGGTACGTATGCCCGTACGCACCGGCGGGCGTACGGGCCGCCTCGCCCGTACGCCCGCTCAGCCGTGCGAGCCGGCCGCCCGGCCCGCCCGGCCGGTCGGCCGACCGGTCAGCCGACCACCGTCCACGTGTCGTTGCCCGCCAGCAGCGCCGCCAGGTCGCCGTCGCCCTGCCGGGCGACCGCCGCGTCCAGCTGCTCGGCCATGTCCGTGTCGTACACCGGCCGCTCCACGTCCCGGAAGACGCCCACCGGGGTGTGGTGCAGGGTGTGCGGGTCGGCCAGCCGGGACAGGGCGAAGGCGGTGGTGGGCGAGGCGGCGTGCGCGTCGTGCACCAGCACCGACGCGGCGTTCTCCGGGGTCACCTCGACCACGGCCAGGTCGCCGGTGGCCTGGTCGCGGACCACGCCCTTGCGGCCGAGGCCGTCCGGGCCGGGCGCGCCGAACCGGATCGGCCTGCCCTGCTCCAGCCGGATGACGGCCTCCTGGGCCCGCTGCTGGTCCTTCAGGGCGTCGAACGCGCCGTCGTTGAAGATGTTGCAGTTCTGGTAGATCTCCACCAGCGCGGTGCCCGGGTGGGCGGCCGCCTGCCGCAGCACCTCGGTGAGGTGCCTGCGGTCGGAGTCGACCGTACGGGCCACGAACGACGCCTCGGCGCCGATCGCCAGCGACACCGGGTTGAACGGCGCGTCCAGCGAGCCCATCGGCGTCGACTTGGTGATCTTGCCGACCTCGGAGGTGGGCGAGTACTGGCCCTTGGTCAGCCCGTAGATCCGGTTGTTGAACAGCAGGATCTTGAGGTTGACGTTCCGCCGCAGCGCGTGGATCAGGTGGTTGCCGCCGATGGACAGCGCGTCGCCGTCGCCGGTGACCACCCACACCGACAGGTCGCGGCGGCTGGTGGCCAGGCCCGTGGCGATGGCCGGGGCGCGGCCGTGGATGGAGTGCATCCCGTAGGTGTCGAGGTAGTACGGGAAGCGGGAGGAGCAGCCGATGCCGGAGACGAAGACGATGTTCTCCTTCGCCAGGCCCAGCTCCGGCATGAAGCCCTGCACGGCGGCGAGGATCGCGTAGTCCCCGCAGCCGGGGCACCAGCGCACCTCCTGGTCGGACTTGAAGTCCTTCGCCGTCTGCCGGGCGGCGGTCTTCGGCACCAGCGTCAGGGACCGCGCCTCGGACAGGGCGAGCGGCCGGGTGGTCAGGGTCCCGGGCCCGGGCAGTGTGTCAGGCATCGATGGTCTCCTTAAGGGCGTGCGCCAGGTCCTGGGCCTTGAACGGCAGGCCCGTGACCTGGGTGATCGCGCGGACGTCGACCAGGTAGGCGGCGCGCAGCAGGGTGGTGAGCTGGCCGAGGTTCATCTCCGGCACCACCACCCGCTCGTAGCGGCGCAGGATCTCCCCGAGGTTGGCGGGGAAGGGGTTGAGGTGCCGCAGGTGGGCCTGGGCGATCCGCCCGCCCGCGGCCCGGTGGCGGCGCACGGCGGCGGTGATCGGCCCGTACGTCGACCCCCAGCCCAGCACCAGCGCGGTGGCCTGGCCGGACGGGTCGTCGACGGTCAGGGCGGGCACCCGCACACCGTCGACCTTGGCCTGCCGGGTGCGGACCATCAGCTCGTGGTTGGCCGGGTCGTAGGAGATGTTCCCGCTGCCGTCCTGCTTCTCGATACCGCCGATGCGGTGCTCCAGGCCCGGCGTGCCCGGCACCGCCCACGGGCGGGCCAGCGTCCGCGGGTCGCGCTTGTACGGCCAGAACACCTCGGTGCCGTCGTCCAGCGTGTGGTTCGGGCCGTCGGCGAACGGCACCCGCAGGTCCGGCAGCTCCGACAGGTCGGGGACGCGCCACGGCTCGGAGCCGTTGGCCAGGTAGCCGTCCGAGAGCAGGAAGACGGGCGTGCGGTAGGTCAGCGCGATGCGCGCGGCCTCCAGCGCGGCGTCGAAGCAGTCGGCGGGCGTGCGCGGCGCGACGATCGGCACCGGCGCCTCGCCGTTGCGCCCGTACATCGCCTGGAGCAGGTCGGCCTGCTCGGTCTTGGTGGGCAGGCCGGTGGACGGGCCGCCGCGCTGGATGTCCACGATCAGCAGCGGCAGCTCCAGCGACACCGCGAGGCCGATGGTCTCCGACTTCAGCGCCACGCCGGGCCCGGAGGTCGTGGTCACGGCCAGCGACCCGCCGAAGGCGGCGCCCAGGGCCGCGCCGATGCCGGCGATCTCGTCCTCGGCCTGGAAGGTGCGCACGCCGAAGTTCTTGTGGCGGCTCAGCTCGTGCAGCACGTCCGAGGCGGGCGTGATCGGGTACGAGCCGAGGAACAGCGGCAGGCCCGACTGCCGGGACGCCGCGATCAGCCCGTAGGCCAGCGCCAGGTTGCCGGAGATGTTGCGGTACGTGCCCGGGGGGAACGCGGTGGTGGCCGGGGCGACCTCGTAGGAGACGGCGAAGTCCTCGGTGGTCTCGCCGAAGTTCCACCCGGCGCGGAAGGCGGCGACGTTCGCCTCGGCGAGCTGCGGCCGCTTGGCGAACTTGCGGCGCAGGTAGGACTCGGTGCTCTCGGTCGGCCGGTGGTACATCCACGACAGCAGGCCGAGCGCGAACATGTTCTTGCTGCGCTCGGCCTCCTTGCGGGTCAGGCCGAAGTCCTTCAGCGCCTCGACGGTCAGCGTGGTCAGCGGCACCGGGTGGACGCGGTAGCCGTCCAGCGTGCCGTCCTCCAGCGGATTCCCGGCGTAGCCCACCTTGGCCATCGGCCGCTTGGTGAACTCGTCGGTGTTGACGATGATCTCGCCGCCCGGGGGGACGTCCCCGAGGTTCGCCTTCAGGGCGGCCGGGTTCATCGCCACCAGCACGTCGGGCGCGTCGCCGGGGGTGAGGATGTCGTGGTCGGCGAAATGCAGCTGGAAACTCGAAACGCCCGGCAGGGTCCCGGCGGGGGCGCGGATCTCGGCCGGGAAGTTCGGCAGCGTGGACAGGTCGTTTCCGAGTGCAGCGGTCTCGGAGGTGAAACGGTCACCGGTAAGCTGCATTCCGTCACCGGAATCGCCCGCGAACCGGATGATCACCCGCTCCAGGCGGCGGACCTCCTTGCCGTTCTCCCCGGGGTCCGCCGTCCCCCGGGTGCCCGTACCCGCGCCGGGTTCCCGCGGTGCTCGCGCGGCGGCGGCGGGGGGCTGAGGGGCGGGCGGCTCCGCGGGAGCGGCTGGCTCGGCTGGTTCGGCCTGCTCGGCCGGGCTGCTGGCCTGGCTGGTCACTGGCTTCGGACCTCCTCGTGAGGCGGCGTCCTGGACATCGGTGCCGACCGGTTGTCCCGCGACCATCGTACGGCGGTAAAGGCCGCCTCCCGGGGAGAGATCACAGAATGGGCAAGTGGATTCCGCTCTTTTATGTCTGACTTTGGCGCGCTTTACCCGGTCTTGGGTATGGCGTTTTTCCGCCACGCCCTCCTCGCGGCCCATTGGACCTTGGTGCTACTCGCCGTGGACTTTGGTACCACCCGAGCGGCATACGGGCCGTACGCGGGCCGTGTGCGAGCCCGGGTACCGGAAGTCTGGACACCGCATTGCGGACCGGTCGCGTCCGGCTCGACGGCGGCCCGGGAAACGGCTCAGGAATTGATATACGTCAGCACCGCGAGCACCCGCCGGTGGTCTCCCTCGCTCGGCGACAGGCCCAGTTTCAGGAAGATGTTGCTCACATGCTTCTCGACCGCGCCGTCGCTCACCACCAGCTGCTTGGCGATGGCCGAGTTCGTGCGGCCCTCGGCCATCAGGCCCAGCACCTCCCGCTCCCGGGGCGTGAGGTTGGCCAGCACGTCCTGCTTGCGGCTGCGGCCGAGCAGCTGCGCGACCACCTCCGGGTCCAGCGCCGTGCCGCCGCGCGCCACCCGCACCACGGCGTCCACGAACTCGCGCACCTCCGCGACCCGGTCCTTGAGCAGGTAGCCCACCCCGCGGGTGCTCCCGGCCAGCAGCTCCGTCGCGTACTGCTCCTCCACGTACTGGGACAGCACCAGCACGCCCAGGCCCGGATGGTCCCGGCGCAGCCGCACGGCCGCCCGGACCCCCTCGTCCGTGTGCGTCGGCGGCATCCGCACGTCCGCCACCACCACGTCCGGCGGCGCCCCGGCGCCGTCCAGCTCCCGGACGGACGCCAGCAGCGCCTCCGCGTCGCCCACCCCGGCGACGACCTCGTGCCCCCGGTCGGTCAGCAGCCGGGTCAGGCCCTCCCGGAGCAGCACCGAGTCCTCGGCGATGACCACCCGCACCCTGTCTTCCACGATTCGCCGCCCCACGCCTTCCTGATGCCCCCGGACCTCCGCCGGACCGCCGGGCCGCCGGTCAGCGGTCCGGCGGTCGGCGGTCACGACGGCAACAGCATCGCAGGACAGGTGTGCGAGTGTCGCGGAGCCTCGCCAGGGACATGCCGAACCGGGGCGGCGTACGGGCCGGGTTCGTACCGGCAGGGGCGGACGGGCCGGGTTCGTACGGGCGGGGGCGTACGGCGGGGGCGTACGGGCCGGAGCGTACGGGCCGGAGCGTACGGGCGGGGGCGTACGGCGGCGCGGGGCCGGGGTGCGCGTCCGCCGCGCGCCGTCCGCCGGCGCCGTCAGCCGCGCCAGGGCAGCTCGGCCGTGACGGACGTTCCGCCGTCCGCCGGGGACCGCACGACCAGCAGCCCGTCGACCGCGCTCAGCCGTTCGGCGAGCCCGGCGAGGCCGCTGCCGCCGTCCAGGTCGGCGCCGCCGCGCCCGTCGTCGGCCACGTACAGCATCAGGCGGTCCTCCGAGCGCCAGACGTCGACGGTGGCGGAGCGGGCGCCGCTGTGCTTGCTGACGTTCTGGAGCAGTTCGGAGACGGTGAAGTAGGCGATGCCCTCAATGGCGGCCGCGGGCCGCTCGGCGAGGTCCACCGACACCCGCACCGGGACCGTGCAGCGCGCCGACAGGGCGGACAGGGCCGGGCCCAGGCCGCGGTCGGTGAGGATCGCCGGGTGGATGCCGCGGGCGAGGTCG
>NZ_JAVSCF010000143.1:0-16278 GCF_031932565.1 Streptomyces sp. B1866 | reverse complement strand
GCGCGGCGTCCCGCGAGCCCGCCCCGGGGGACGCACCCCCTTGGCGGCCACTCAAGTGACGTACCTCACACAACACCCGCGCCCGGTCCCTGACGAGGAAGATCAAGTGGCCGGTCCCGCCCGCCGCGCGTCCGGCCGCCCGGCCGTGTGCGGAACGGCGACCGCCGGTCCGCCCGGCGTTCTACCCTTCATCGCGTGGAGCACCTGATCCCCCCGCCGCCGAGTGCCGCCCGCGCCGACGGCGCCGGGCTGCCCGGCGCGCTGGCCGAGGCGCTGCGCGCCGAGCTGGTCGCCTTCCGGCGCGACCTGCACATGCACCCCGAGCTGGGCGGCGAGGAGTTCCGTACCACCGACGCCCTCCGGGACCGGCTGGAGCGGGCCGGGCTCGCCCCGCGCGTGCTGCCGGGCGGCACCGGCCTGCTGTGCGACATCGGCGCCGCGCCCGCACCGGAGCCCGCCGCGCGGGAGGACGGCGGCGGCCGGGGCGGTCCGGCCGGGCGGCTCGCGCTGCGCGCGGACATCGACGCCCTGCCCATCCCCGACACCAAGGCCGTGCCCTACCGCTCCACCGTCCCGGACCGCGCGCACGCCTGCGGCCACGACGTGCACACCGCCGTCGTCCTCGGCGCGGGCCTGGTGCTGGCCGGTCTGGAGCGGGCGGGCCTGCTGCCGCGCCCGGTGCGGCTGCTGTTCCAGCCCGCCGAGGAGGTGCTGCCGGGCGGCGCCGTCGACGTGGTGGCGGCGGGCGCGCTGGAGGGCGTCGGCCGCATCCTCGCGGTGCACTGCGACCCGAAGGTCGAGGTCGGCCGCATCGGCCTGCGCACCGGCCCGCTGACCTCCGCGGTCGACCGCCTGGAGGTCGCCCTCGCCGGCCCCGGCGGGCACACCGCCCGCCCGCACCTGACCACCGACCTGGTGACCGCCGCCGCCCGGGTGGCCACCGACGTGCCCGCGCTGCTGGCCCGCCGCGTCGACACCCGCTCGGGCCTCGCGGTCACCTGGGGCCTGCTCCAGACCGGCCACGCCTGCAACGTCATACCGCAGCGCGCCGAGCTGGCCGGCACGGTCCGCTGCCTGACCCTGCCCGCCTGGCGCGAGGCGCCCGGCCTGGTGCGGGCGGCGGTGGAGGAGGTCGCGCGGCTGCACGGGGCGGAGCCGGAGGTCCGCTACGTGCGCGGCGTGCCGCCGGTGGTCAACGAGCCGGACTCCACCGCGCTGCTGCGCCGCGCCATGGCCGCGCGGCGCGGGGCGGGCGCGGTGGAGGACACCGAGCAGAGCCTGGGCGGCGAGGACTTCTCCTGGTACCTGGAGCACGTGCCGGGCGCGATGGCCCGGCTCGGCGTGCGCGCCACGGGTGACACCGCCCCGCTCGACCTGCACTCCGGCGACTTCGACGCGGACGAGGACGCCATCGCGGTGGGGGTGGAGCTGCTGACCGCCGCGGCCCTGCTGGACGGGCCCCGCCCGGCGGACGGCGGCCTCGAAGGCCCTGCGGCGGCGAGCCGCGGCGCCGCCCGCGCGGCGGACCGGAGCGCCCCGTGACCCGGCGGCCGACAGACGCCCGCGCGCCGCAGCGGACCACAGGCCGGACAGCCCGGCAGGCCGGACAGGGCGAACCGGACGGCCGGGCCGGCCGGGCCGCGGGGAAGGGGGCGAGGCCCGCCGCACGACAATCCGATAACAGCTTCCGACTCAGCCTTTACCTGACATCTACGCGCGTATACGATGCCGCGCAAACCAGCGCCTCGCCAGGGCGTGTTCTAGCTCAGAGGGGACCCTCGTGCGCCGGGTAGCCACCATCGCCGCCGCGTGTTTCACCACCGCGGCACTCGCCTTCACCGCCACCGGGTGTGGCAGCAGCTCCGAGGAGGGCGGCAAGGACCAGGGCGTCGGCCTCGCCTACGACGTGGGCGGGCGCGGCGACCACTCGTTCAACGACTCCGCCGCCCAGGGCTATGACAAGGCCCTGAAGGACTTCAAGATCAAGGGCAAGGAGATGACGGCCAAGGACGGCGACACCGACGCCGACCGCTACCAGAAGCTCGCCGACCTCGCCGAGGCGGGCTTCAACCCCGTCGTCGCCGTCGGCTACGCCTACACCCCCGCCCTCACCAAGGCCGCCCAGCGGTACAAGGACACCGACTTCGCGATCATCGACTCGGTGGTCGACCTGCCCAACGTCGCCAGCCTGGTCTCCGCCGAGCAGGAGGGCTCCTACCTGGCCGGCGTCGCGGCCGGCCTGAAGACGAAGACCGACAAGGTCGGCTTCATCGGCGGCACCAACAGCGCGCTGATCAAGAAGTTCGCGGGCGGCTTCCAGCAGGGGCTGAAGGACACCAACGCCAAGGCCACCCTGGACGTCCAGTGGGTGGACCCGACGCCCAAGGGCTTCGGCCTCCCCGACCGCGGCAAGGACATCGCCGAGGGCATGCTGGCCGGCGGCGTGGACGTCATCTACTCCGCGGCCGGCGGCTCCGGCGTCGGCGCCATCGAGGCCACGGCCAAGAAGAAGGGCGCCTGGTCGATCGGCGTCGACGGCGACCAGTACTACGACAAGGGCCTCGCCCCCTACCGGCACGCCATCCTGACCTCCATGGTCAAGAACGTGAACGGCTCGGTCTACGACTACGTCAAGAGCGTCGTGCAGGCCAAGAAGCCCGAGACCGGCGTGCAGACCTACGACCTGAAGAAGGGCGGCGTCGCGCTGTCGTACTCCGGCGGCTTCCTCGACGACGTCAAGCCGAAGATCGAGGCCGCCCAGCAGAAGATCGTCGCCGGCGAGATCAAGGTGACCGACACCTACAAGGACTGACCGCCGCCGAGCACCCGGCCACCCGCACGCCGCCCGGTCCCCCCGCCGGGCCCGTCGGACCGGCGGACGCCCGCACCGTCCGCCCGTCCGCGGCCACCCCCACGGCCACGCACCACCCCCTCGCCACCTGGAGTGCGCCATCAAAGCCGCCAGCGCCCCCGCGGGCGCCCCAGCCGCCGACGTCTCCGGCGTCGCCGTAGAACTCCGCGGAATCACCAAGAGGTTCCCCGGCGTCGTCGCCAACCACGACATCCACCTCACCGTGCGCCGCGGCACCGTGCACGCCCTCGTCGGCGAGAACGGCGCGGGCAAGTCCACGCTGATGAAGATCCTGTACGGGATGCAGCGCCCCGACGAGGGCACCGTCGCCATCGACGGCCAGGCGGCCGAACTGCACTCCCCGGCCGACGCGATCGCCCGCGGCGTCGGCATGGTCCACCAGCACTTCATGCTCGCCGACAACTTCACCGTGCTGGAGAACGTCGTCCTCGGCGCCGAGAAGGCGTACGGCATCGGCGCCCGCGCCCGCGCCCGGATCCGCGAGATCTCCGACGCGTACGGGCTGAACGTACGCCCCGACGCGTACGTGGAGGACCTCGGCGTCGCCGACCGCCAGCGCGTGGAGATCCTCAAGGTCCTCTACCGGGGCGCCCGCACGCTGATCCTGGACGAGCCGACCGCCGTCCTGGTCCCGCAGGAGGTCGACGCCCTGTTCGACAACCTCCGGGAGCTGACGGCCGAGGGCCTGACGGTGCTGTTCATCTCCCACAAGCTGGGCGAGGTGCTGTCGGTGGCCGACGACATCACCGTCATACGCCGCGGCACCACCGTGGCCTCCGTCGTCCCCGCCGAGACCACCCCGCGGCAGCTCGCCGAGCTGATGGTCGGCAGCGAACTGCCCTCGCCGGAGACCCGCGAGTCCACCGTCACCGACATCCCCGTACTGCGCGTCGAGGGGCTGCGGCTGGCCACCACCGACGTGGACGGCGTCGAGCGGGCCGTGCTGGACGGCGTCGACCTGGTCATCCGCAAGGGCGAGGTGCTGGGCATCGCCGGCGTGGAGGGCAACGGCCAGGCCGAACTGGTCGAGGCGATCATGGGCATGCGCGGCCCGGACGCCGGCACCGTCACCCTCGACGGCGCCGACATCAGCCACGCCCCCACCCGCAGGCGCCGCGAGGGCGGTATCGGCTACATCCCCGAGGACCGCCACCGGCACGGCCTGCTGCTGGACGCCCCGCTGTGGGAGAACCGCATGCTCGGCCACGTCACCGAGCCGCCCAACAGCCGCCGCGGCCTGCTCGACCCGGGCGCCGCCCGCCGCGACACCGAGCGCGTCGTCGCCGCGTACGACGTGCGCACGCCCGGCATCGACGTCACCGCCGGGTCGCTGTCCGGCGGCAACCAGCAGAAGCTGATCGTCGGCCGCGAGATGAGCCACCGCCCCAAGCTGCTCATCGCCGCGCACCCCACCCGGGGCGTGGACGTCGGCGCCCAGGCGCAGATCTGGGACCAGATCCGCGCCGCGCGCCGCGAGGGCCTGGCCGTGCTGCTGATCTCCGCCGACCTCGACGAGCTGATCGGCCTGTCCGACACGCTGCGCGTGATGTACCGGGGGCGGCTGGTGGCCGACGCCGACCCGGCCGCCATCACGCCCGAGGAGCTGGGCTCGGCCATGACGGGCGCGGCGACCGGCCGCCTCCAGCCGCCGCCCGCGCCCGCACCACCGGAATCCGGCGAGCCCGGGACCGGGACCGAAGCGGCCGACGGAGGTGCCCGATGACCCGGCTCGACGCGGCCCGCAAGAGGTTCGCCCTCGACAGGGAGCGGGTGCTGCTCGCGGTCGCGGCGCCGGTGCTGGCGCTCGCCGCCGCCTTCCTGCTGACCGCGCTGGTGCTGGCCGCCACCGGCAAGCAGCCGTTCAACGCCTTCGGCGTGATGGCCGACTACGGCCTGAAGTCCGACAGCCAGGTCTACATCCTCAACAAGGCGACCACCTACTACCTCGCGGGCCTGGCCGTGGCCGTCGGCTTCCGGATGAACCTGTTCAACATCGGCGTCGACGGCCAGTACCGGCTCGCGGCCTTCCTCGCCGCCGTGCTGGGCGGCGCGCTGACCCTGCCCGGCGCCCTCCAGATCCCGCTGATCATCCTCGTCGCGATGCTCACCGGCGCGCTGTGGGCGTCGGTCGCGGGCCTGCTGAAGGTCTACCGGGGTGTCAGCGAGGTCATCAGCACTATCATGCTCAACGCCCTGGCCACCTCGCTGATCAGCTACCTGCTGGTGGACGGGCGGCTGGCCGTGCTGGACCGGCAGACCAACATCGTCTCCACCGACCCGCTGCCCTCCTCCAGCCACTTCTTCACCTTCCCCGCGGGCGCCGGCCTGGACCCGGTGTGGGGCTTCATCGTCGTGGCCGCCGCCGCGGGCGCCGCGTACTGGTTCCTGCTGGGCCGCACCCGCTTCGGCTTCGACCTGCGCGCCGTGGGCCGCTCGGAGTCCGCCGCCCAGGCCAGCGGCGTCGACGTCCGGCGCATGGTGCTCGCCAGCATGGCCCTGTCCGGCGCCACCGCGGGCCTGGTCGGCATGCCGACCCTGCTCAACGACACCCACCAGTTCACCTCGGACTTCCCCACCGGCCTCGGCTTCACCGGAATCGCCATCGCGCTGCTCGGCCGCAACAACCCGGTCGGCATAGCGCTGGCCGCCCTGCTGTGGGCGTTCCTCGAACGCGGCGGCAACCGCCTGGAGTTCGAGAACTACGACAAGGAGATCGTCGGCGTGATGCAGGGCGTCATCGTGCTGTGCGTCGTCATCGCCTACGAACTGGTGCGCCGCTTCGGTCTGAAGCGCCAGCAGCAGCGGGTGGGCGCGGAACTCGCCGCCCAGGCCCGTACCGCGGGCAAGGAGGTGACGGCATGACCGCCACCGCCGCCCCGGCCCGTACCCCGAAGGCCGCCCCGGCCCGCCGCCGCATGACCTTCGCCACGGCGCTGCTGCTGCTGGCCGCCGCGCTGGTCGTGCTGTCGGTCGTCCGCGAGCTGGTCTCCGCCCGCGACCAGGGCGCGTTCGACAGCATCACCTCCTCCGGGCAGGTGGCCGCCGCCCTGTCCATGGCCGTGCCCATCGGCCTCGCCGGGCTCGGCGGGCTGTGGGCCGAGCGGGCCGGGGTGGTGAACATCGGCCTTGAGGGCATGATGGTCCTCGGCACGTTCTTCGGCGCCTGGGCGGGCTACCAGACCAGCCCCTGGGTCGGCGTGCTCGCCGGAGTCCTCGGCGGCGCGGTCGGCGGCCTGGTGCACGCCGTCGCCACCGTCACCTTCGGCGTCGACCACATCATCTCCGGCGTCGCCATCAACATCCTCGCCCTCGGCGCCACCACCTACCTCGCCAAGCGCTGGTTCGAACCGCTCGCCGACCAGGGCGGCAGCCCCAAGCAGTCGCCGCAGGTCGGGGACATCCAGGACGTGACCGTGCCGGGCCTGTCCGACTGGCTCGCGGACGTGGAGAAGCACCACTGGTTCTTCGTCTCCGACCTCGCGGGGCTGCTCGGCGGCCTGGTCACCGACATCTCCACCCTGACGATCGTGTCCATCGCGCTCGTCGTCGGCACGTTCTTCGTGCTGTGGAAGACCTCCTTCGGCCTGCGCCTGCGGTCCTGCGGCGAGAACCCGACGGCCGCGGAGTCCCTCGGCGTCAACGTCTACCTGTACAAGTACGCGGCCGTGACCGTCTCCGGCGCGCTGGCCGGACTCGGCGGCGTCTTCCTCGCCCTGGTCCGCTCGCACATCTACAACGAGGGGCAGACCGGCGGCCGCGGCTACATCGGCCTGGCCGCCATGCTCTTCGGCAACTGGCGGCCGGGCGGCCTGGCCCTGGGCGCGGGCCTGTTCGGCTACTCCGACGCCCTCCAGCTGCGCAACGGCGGCGCGACCGTGCACGCCCTGCTGCTGCTCGCCGCCATCGGCCTCGCCGCGCTCGCCGCCTGGCGGCTGTACCGGGGCGCCCGGGTGGCGGCGGCGGTGTGCGCGGGCGCCACGGCGCTGCTCGTCGTGTGGTACGCGCTGACGGACACGGTGCCCAACGAACTGGTCAGCGCCACGCCGTACATTGTGACCCTGCTGGTCATGGGGCTGGCGGCGCAGCGCCTGCGGATGCCGAAGGCGGACGGCAGGCCGTACCGCAGAGGACAGGGAACCTAGCAGCTCGCCGCGACGGACGGGAAGGAACGGACCAGTGAGCGCACCCGCCCCCCTGGGGACCGGCGACTGGGAGGACCTGCGCGCGCGGGCCCGGGACGCGATGTCCCGGGCCTACGCCCCGTACTCGGACTTCCCCGTGGGCGCCGCCGCCCTCGTGGACGACGGCCGCACGGTCACCGGCTGCAACGTGGAGAACGCGGCGTACGGCGTGGCGCTGTGCGCCGAGTGCGGCCTGGTGTCCGCCCTGGTGGCCTCCGGCGGCGGCCGCCTGGTCGCGTTCACCTGCTGCGACCGCCGGGGCACGGTGCTGATGCCGTGCGGCCGCTGCCGCCAGCTGCTGTGGGAGCACGGCGGCCCGGACCTGGCGGTGGACACCCGCTCCGGGGTGCGCAGGCTCGCGGAGCTGCTGCCGGACGCGTTCGGGCCCGAGGACCTGGAGCGCGTGCGAGGCTGACCGGGACCGCGCCCGCCCCCGTGAGCCCGTACGCCCCGGAACCCGGACGTATGCGGAACCCGGACGTACGCACGCGGAACCCGGACGCGCGCGGGCCCCCGAGCCGCCCGCCGCCCGCCGCCCGAGGAGAGCCACCCCCACCCGCAGAAAGGCCGTGACCCATGGACGCCATCTCCGTTATCCGCACCAAGCGCGACGGCGGCCGCCTGACCGACGCCCAGATCGACTGGGTGGTGGCCGCCTACACGCGCGGGGAGGTGGCCGACGAGCAGATGTCCGCCCTCGCCATGGCCGTCCTCCTCAACGGCATGGACCGGGCCGAGATCGCCCGGTGGACCGCCGCGATGATCGCCAGCGGCGAGCGCATGGACTTCTCCGCCCTGCCCCGCCCCACCGCGGACAAGCACTCGACGGGCGGCGTCGGCGACAAGATCACCCTGCCGCTGACCCCCCTGCTGGCCGCCTGCGGCGCGGCCGTGCCGCAGCTGTCCGGCCGGGGTCTGGGCCACACCGGCGGCACGCTGGACAAGCTGGAGTCCATCCCCGGCTGGCGGTCGGAGGTCACCCGCGCGGAGATGGCCGCCTTCCTGCGCGACCCCGGCTGCGTGATCTGCGCGGCCACCGAGGACCTGGCCCCCGCCGACCGCAAGCTGTACCGGCTGCGCGACGTGACCGGCACGGTCGAGTCCATTCCGCTGATCGCCTCCTCGATCATGTCGAAGAAGATCGCGGAGGGTACGGGCGCGCTGGTGCTCGACGTGAAGGTGGGCACCGGCGCCTTCATGAAGGAGTTCGCCGACGCGCGTGAGCTGGCGGCCACGATGGTGAGCCTGGGCGAGGACCACGGCGTGCGGACCAGCGCCCTGATCACCGGCATGTCCACGCCGCTGGGCCGCACGGCGGGCAACGCGCTGGAGGTGCGCGAGGCCGTGGAGGTGCTGGCCGGCGGCGGCCCGGCCGACGTGGTCGAGCTGACCCTGGCGCTGGCCCGCGAGGCTCTGGACCTGGCCGGCCTGACGGCCGCCGACCCGGCGAAGGCGCTGGCCGACGGCTCCGCGATGGACCGCTGGCGCCGCCTGGTCACCGCCCACGGCGGCGACCCGGACGCGCCCCTGCCGGCGGCCCGCGAGCGGCACGTGCTGACCGCCGAGGCCACGGGCGTGGTCACCCGCGTGGACGCCTACGCGGTCGGCGTGGCCGCCTGGCGCCTGGGCGCGGGCCGTACCCGCAAGGAGGACCCGGTCCAGCCGGGCGCGGGCGTGGAGCTGCACGCCAGGCCCGGCGACCGGATCACGGCGGGCAGCCCGCTGCTGACGCTGCACACGGACACGCCGGAGCGGTTCGGATACGCGCTCCAGGCGCTGGACGGCGGCGTCACCATCGCCCCGGACCCGGCCGGCTTCACCCCGGAACCGCTGATCCTGGACCGGGTGGGCTGACCTCGCGCGAGGCGCGGCCGGGCCGGCGCCGGGCCCGCCCCACCAGGTCGGCCGCCGCCTGCGGCCAGTCGGGGAAGTCGAAGCCGAACCCGGCCTCCCGCAGCCTGCCCGGCACGACGCGGCGGCTCTTCAGCAGCAGCTCCGTGTCGGAGCGCAGCGCGAACGCGCCGATCTCGGCCATCCACCGGGTCGCGGGCAGCCCGACCGGCACACCCCACGCGGCTCGCAGCGCCCGCATCAGCTCCCGCTGGGGCAGCGGCCCGGGGGCGGCGAGGTTCACCGGCCCCGCGAGGTCGTCGCGGGCGACCAGGAACTCGACGGCCCGCACGAAGTCCCGGTCGTGGATCCACGACACGTACTGCCTGCCGCCCGCGACCGGCCCGCCGAGGCCGAGCCGGGCCAGCCACGACAGGACGTCGAAGACGCCGCCGCGGTCGGGACTCATCACCATGGCCGACCGCAGGGCGACCTTGCGGGTGCGGGGGGTCGCCGCCCGCTCCTGGACCCGCTCCCAGTTCCGGGCGATGTCGACGCTGTACGCCCAGTACTCCGGCACCCCGGGCTCCGTACCGCCGAGCACGCCGGTGGCCTCGTCGTGCGGGGCGTCGTAGCGGTGGGCGTAGATGGTGGCGGTGCTCATCTGGAGCCAGACCCGGGGCGGCCGGGCGGCCGCCTCGATCGCCCGGCCCACGACCCACGCGGAGTCGACCCGCGAGTTCATCATCTCCTGGAGGTTGGCCGGGGTGTAGCGGCAGCTGACGCTGCGCCCGGCCAGGTTGATCACGACATCGCTGCCGTCGACGGCCTCGGCCCACGGGCCCAGCGTCTCGCCGTCCCACCGCACCTCGCCGTCGCGCACCGGCTGCCTGGTCAGGACCACCACCTGGTGGCCCGCGGCGGCCAGCGCGCGCCGCAGCACGCCGCCGACCTGACCGGTCCCACCGGGAATCACGATCTTCATCGGCCCCCCCGGGGCACTCGCTGTATGTACCAACGAGCCTAGCGGGCGGGTTTTCCCGGTGCCGCGCGGGTGCCATCGCCGTATCCGGTGTGACCGGTGGCGGATGTCGCCACGCGGGCCGACCGTGACCTATCAGGGTGAACGGGAGCGATGGACCCGTGCGGCCCACATTCGGCATGCTGGTATCGGTGCCACCGAGCGAGGAGACCGCCATGAGCGCACTCACTGTCGACCACATCTCGGCCACGGGCCGCGACGAGTGGGACGACCTCGTCCGTCTCTCCAGGGAGCCGGGCTTTCCTGAGGGCTGCAAGGTGGAGATCATCGAGGGGATCATCACCGTGGCACCGCCGCCCAGCAACAACCACAACCGCATCGCCGACAAGGTGCAGCGCCGTCTGTACAGCGTGATTCCCGAGGACTGGGGCATCTTCCAGACCCTCGGAGTCATCCAGCCCGCGCACCGGAACCTCTACATCCCCGACCTGGCCGTGGTCCCGCACGCCGCCTTGGACGCGCTGGGCCCGTCGGGAGACTACGCTCCGCTCACCGACGCCGAACTGGTCGTCGAGATCACCTCGAAGTCCAACGCGCGCCACGACCGCAAGGAAAAGCTCGCCGGGTACGCCCGCGCGGGCGTACCGCTCTACCTGCTCGTGGACGCGTGGGTGCGCGGCGGACCGGTCGTCACGCTCTTCGGCAACCCGGAGAGCCACATCTACCAGGTCTTGCAGACGGTGGGCTTCGGCAAGGAGATCCACCTGCCGAAGCCCTTCGACCTCACGCTCGACACCGCCATCTTCCCGGTCGACTGAGACCTGCGGTCCCAGGCCCTACCGCATGGCCCGCCGCGTCGCGTACAGCGTGATCCCCGCCGCCACCGCCATCGCCGCCAGGCCCAGCGCCACCGTCGCCGGCCAGCCCGCCGCCCGGAACGCCGCCGCGCCCAGCGCGCCGCCCGCGCTGCTGCCCAGGTAGTACGCGGCCTGGTAGAGCGCCGACGCCTGCGCGCGGCCCGTCGTGGCCGTGCGGCTGACCGCCGACGAGGCGGCCGCGTGGCCGGTGAAGAAGCCCGCCGTGATGAGGACCAGGCCCGCCAGGACGGCCCCCAGCGAGGCGGCCAGTGTCAGCAGCAGGCCCGCCGCCGTGGTGGCCACCGCCAGGTACAGCGCGCCGCGGCGGCCCCAGCGGCCGACCACGCGGCCGGTCGCCGCCGAGGAGACCGTGCCCACCAGGTAGATGAGGAAGACCGAGCCGACGACGCCCTGCGGCAGCGAGAAGGGCGCGTCGACCAGCCGGTAGCCGATCACCGTGTACACCGCGCCGAAGACCGTCATGAACAGCGCGCCGATCGCGAACAGGCGGCACAGCACCGGGTTCGACAGGTGCCCGGCGACCGTGCGCGCCACCGCGCGCGGGCCGACCGGCGCCGGGGTGAAGTGCCGCGCGGGAGGCAGCAGCGCGCGGAAGACCGCCACCGCCGCCACCGCCATCAGCCCCACCGCGCCCAGCGCCGCCCGCCAGCCCCAGGCCTCGGCCACCCACCCGGCCACCACCCGGCCCGACATGCCGCCGATGCTGTTGCCCGCCACGAACAGGCCCACCGCGCCCACCAGCGCCCTCGGCCGCACCTCCTCCGCCAGGTACGCCATCGCCGACGCGGGCAGCCCGGCCAGCGCCACGCCCTGGACCGTACGCAGCGCGATCAGCCAGCCGAGGCCGGGCGCGAACGGCGCGAGCAGCCCGAGCAGCGCGGCGACCGTCAGCGACGCGGTCATCACCGCCCGCCGCCCGAACCGCTCGGACAGCGCGCTCAGCGGCAGCACGGCCAGGGCCAGGCCGCCCGTGGCCGCCGACACCGACCAGCTCGCCTGGTCGGCCCGTACCCGCAGGTCGTCGGAGAGGGCGGGCAGCAGGGCCTGGGTGGAGTACAGCAGCGCGAAGGTGGCGACACCCGCCGCGAACAGGGCCAGGCTCATCCGGCGGTAGCCGGGCCCGCCCGGGCGCAGCCGGGTGTCGTCGACGGACTCGTGAACGGCGTCCACGGGGGTTCCCGTGGACGCCTTGGTATATGCAGCAGGCATACAGCGACCGTACGAACGCCGCCCCTCATGCGTCCAATGCACGGAATCCCCATAATCGTTCCCATGCAGCATCAGCCGAGGCCGGCGCCGCACTCGTCACGCGACGGCAACGAAAATGACAAACCCGTCACAGCGGACCTGGAGTCCGGCTCCTGGGCCACGGCCCTCACTCCCCGGCTCGCCCAGTTCGCCGCCGTCGCCCGCCACGAGCACGTCACCCGCGCCGCCCAGCAGCTCGGCGTGCCGCAGTCCACCGTCAGCCGCGCCATGGCCCGCCTCGAAGCCGACCTCGGCGTCACCCTCTTCGCCCGCCGCGGCCGCACCGTCGCGCTCACCCCGGCGGGCCGCACGTTCCTGCGCTCCGTCGAACGGGCCCTCGCCGAGGTCGAGCGCGCCGCCGAGTCCGTACGGGCCGACGCCGACCCGGCCGCGGGCCTGGTCGCCTTCGGCTTCCTGCACACCCTCGGCCCCGAGACCGTGCCCGGCCTGATCCGCGCCTTCCGCGCCGACCACCCGCGCGTGCGCTTCCAGCTCGTACAGAACTACGGCGAGTGGATGATCGAACGGCTGCGCGCCGGCGAGCTGGACCTCTGCCTCACCTCGCCACTGCCCGACGCCCCCGACCTCGTCGCCCGCCGCCTGGACGAACAGCGGCTGCGGCTGGTGGTCCCCGAGGACCACCGGCTGGCCACCCGGCGGCGCGTCCGGCTGGCCGAGGCCGCCCGCGAGCCGTTCGTCACCCTCGAACCGGGCTACGGCATGCGCCGCATCACCGACGCCCTGTGCGCCGAGGCGGGCTTCACCCCCCGCGTCGCCTTCGAGGGCGAGGAGGCGGAGACCCTGCGCGGCCTGGTCGCCGCGGGCCTGGGCGTGGCCCTCCTGCCCCCGCCCGCCGTGCCGCGCCCCGGCGTGGTGGAACTCTCGGTCACGGCGCCGCGCGCGGTGCGCGAGATCGGCGTCGCCTGGCTCGCCGGGCACCCGGACACGGCACCGGTGGCGGCCTTCAAACGCTTCGTCCTCAGCCGCCGGGGCCAGCTGCTGCCGCGCTGAGCGAACAGACCGGGCCGGGAGAGGCGGGAGCCTGGGGCGGAGAGGGACTGCCGGGTCGCGGAGCCCCCGGCCCCGCACGCCCACGAACCGGCGCACCCCACACACCCACCCCAGGCGCTCAGCGCCCCAGCGTCCGCCCGAACCCCGCCGCCAGCGGCATCCGCAGCCCCAGCGGCGGCGGCGCCGCCAGCGCGTCCGCGACCGGACGGGAGAAGTCCCGGCCGAACACCGCGCCCAGCAGGAAGTCGGCGGCCAGCGCCAGCACCTCGTCCCGGTACTGCCGCATCCGGTGCCCGTCCGCGTGCACCTCGAAGCGGCACACGCCCGGGTTCACGCTCTTGGCGCGCTCGGCGAACCGGTAGGAGTGCGCGGGCTCGGCCCGCGTGTCGTTCGTGCCGTGCACGATCAGCACCTGCCGCCCGACGAGCTGGCGCACCGGATCCGGATCGAACGCGGCCTGCCGCTCGGGCAGCCAGGGCCCGAGGGCCAGCACCGCGCACACCGCCGGGTGCCCCGCGGCCCGCAGCGCGGCGCGGCCGCCCATGCCCTGGCCGACCAGGCACACCGGTACGTCGCCGTAGCGGCGCACCACCTCCCGCACCGCCCAGGCGGCGTCCACGGCGAGATCCGCCGCCGTGCCGTTCCAGCCGCGGTGGCGGTAGTGCACCACGTGGGCCACCAGGCCCTCGTCGCGGGCAGCCCGGACCAGCCGCCGCGCGTACGGCCTGGGCCCGGCCAGCGCGAGCGCGGAGGGCCGCGCGGAGCCGCGCAGCGCCCCCTCGGGCAGCAGCAGGGCCACGCCGCGCGGGGTCCGGTCCGCCGCCCGCGCCCGCCAGACCCGGCCGAGCCGGGCTTCTCGCAGACCGTCCCCCGGCCCGCCGGAACCGACCTCGCCGGAACCGACCTCAGCGGAACGAGCCTCGCCAGAACCGACCCCTCCGGAACCGACCGCGCCAGAACCGACCCCGCCAGGAACGACCCCGCCAGATTCCGCCCCGCCGGAGCGCGGCCCGGCGACGTCCGCCCGACCCACCTCGTCCGCCTCGCCGACCTCACCCGCACCGGACCCGGCGAGACGCGCCCCACCCGCGCCCGCCCGTCCCGCGTCGGCCCGTCCCGCGCCCGCCCGTCCCGCGTCGGCCCGTCCCGCGTCGGCCCGTCCCGCACCCGTACGACCGGCGCCCGGCCGCCCGCCCCCGCCCGGGCCCGCCCGGCCAGGTTCCCGCGCCGCGTTCGTTCCCCCAGGTTCCCGCCCCGCTGTGTCCCGTCCCGGCAACGCTTCGTGAGCCATGCGGCAACCCTCCCAGAAGCCGGCGGGCGCGCCATCACCCGTTCGGTCACTGTTACATATCGGCGTAGCCGACACGCAGGCCACATCCCCGCACCCCGCCGCGCCAGACGCGCCGACCGCAGGCTCTACGCGCGTAGCAAAACGCCCGGAAAGAGGAGTATGGTGCCGAGATGACGACCGAGAACACCCCCGTGCCCACCTGGGAGCAGATCCGCCGCGCCCCGAAGGTGCTGCTGCACGACCACCTGGACGGCGGCCTGCGCCCCGCCACCGTCGTCGACCTCGCCCGCGAGACGGGCTACGCCGCGCTGCCCGAGACCGACCCCGACCGGCTCGGCCGCTGGTTCCAGGAGGCCGCCGACTCCGGCTCGCTGGAGCGCTACCTGGAGACCTTCGCGCACACCTGCGCCGTCATGCAGACGCCGGAGGCCCTGGCCCGGGTCGCCGCCGAGTGCGCCGAGGACCTGGCCGCCGACGGCGTCGTCTACGCCGAGGTCCGGTACGCGCCCGAGCAGCACCTCACGCGCGGGCTGACGCTGGAGCAGGTGGTCGAGGCGGTGAACGAGGGCTTCCGCGAGGGCGAGCGCCGGGCCGCGGCGGCCGGGCGGCGCATCCGCGTCGGCGCCCTGCTCACCGCCATGCGGCACGCCGCCCGCGCCCTGGAGATCGCCGAGCTGGCCAACCGCTACCGCGACGCGGGCGTCGTCGGCTTCGACATCGCGGGCGCCGAGGCCGGCTACCCGCCCACCCGGCACCTGGACGCCTTCGAGTACCTGAAGCGGGAGAACAACCACTTCACCATCCACGCGGGCGAGGCGTTCGGCCTGCCGTCCATCTGGCAGGCGCTCCAGTGGTGCGGCGCCGACCGGCTCGGCCACGGCGTGCGCATCATCGACGATATCCACGTGGACGACGACGGCACCGTGCGGCTCGGGCGGCTGGCCGAGTACGTACGGGACAAGCGCGTTCCGCTGGAGCTGTGCCCGACCTCGAACCTCCAGACCGGCGCCGCCCGCTCGTACGCCGAGCACCCGATCGGCCTGCTGCGCCGGCTGCTGTTCCGGGCGACGGTGAACACCGACAACCGCCTGATGAGCGGTACGAGCATGAGCACCGAATTCCAGCACCTCGTGTCGACCTTCGGCTACACGCTGGACGACATGCAGTGGTTCACGGTCAATGCCATGAAGTCGGCCTTCATTCCTTTTGATGAACGTCTGGCGATGATCAATGACGTCATCAAGCCGGGATACGCGGAGCTGAAGTCCGAATGGCTGTTCCGCCAGGTGGCGGGGGCATCGCCGGTAACCAGCGATTCCCCACCCGAAAACCGATAATCCTATCAACAGGGTGAATGGCTGAGCGCGCCTTTCCGGAACGCCGTCGGTGTTTGCGGGGGCCGGACCGAGTGGTTATTTTGCCTATCGGCTCAAGTCCCCCTCTCAAGGACAGAATTCTGATGAAGCAGGGAACCATCAAGACTCTCGGTATCGCCGTCCTCGCCGCCGCGGCGGTGGGCATGGGTGCCGGCAGCGCGTCCGCGACCTCCCACTCGAACGACCCGGCGGAAGGCATCAACGGTTTCGCCAGCCTGCTGAGCGACGGCCTCGCTCCGCACAAGGCGCGCGGCATCAACAACGAAATCCACGAGGCCATGGGCAAGGACCGCGCCGAGAAGCGGCAGCGGGTCGGCGACCTGGAGGCCGGGCAGACCGCGCAGCAGCGGCGGCAGCACCGCGAGGAGAAGGCGGCCCCCGCCGAGAACACCAAGCCGAACAACAAGGGCAACGCCGGGCTGCTCGGCGCCCTGCCGCTGAAGGGCCTCACCGGGGGCCTGCTGGGAGGCTGACTCCGCCCGGGCGCCCCCGCCGCGAGCAGGGCCCCCGCCGCGCACCAGGCGCTCCCGCCGCGCGGGCAGCCCCGGTGGGCCGTCCCGCCGCACCCGGCACCCGGCCGTCCAGCGCCGGGCCGCCGCGGGCCGGACC
>NZ_JAVSCF010000142.1:0-16450 GCF_031932565.1 Streptomyces sp. B1866 | reverse complement strand
GGTGCGGCTGCGCCTGCCACCACCGGCACGCCGTCAGCCTCGGCCTGGTCATCGGCGGGCCCAGCCCCCTCACCGGCCCGGCCGCCGACACCCCACCGCCGCCGGAGCCCGAGCCCGACCCGTACCCGGAAGACCCGCTGGACCTGGAGGACGCCGAGGAGCGCTCACACCGCGAGGTCACCGCCGCCTGGGCGGAAAAGGGAATGCGCGACGCCGGGTTCGAGCCGCTGGAACCGTATTCCGGCAACCTCTCCGACAGCTGGCTCAGCCAGTGCACCACCTGCAAGCGCACCCGCCGCCCCACTCTCAGCGACGTTATAGCGGGACTGCGCTGCAAGCACGGCGGCGCCTATCTGCCCTCGGCTCGGAATACCTGACGAGACGATCTCCAAGGCAAAAGGCAAAGGCAAGCAGTTCGCTCACTCCTTGCCATGCTTAACGTATAGCGCACCGGGGGACTTGCGGCAAGGCCCCCGTCGTGCCGCAGAATCGCCGGCCGGAGCCGGAAACCTACGGAAACGGGTGGCGCGAAGTGCGAGTGTTGTTGTCGACGTACGGGTCGCGCGGGGACGTCGAACCGCTGGTGGGACTCGCGGTGCGGCTGCGGGAACTCGGCGCGGAGGTGCGGGTGTGCGCGCCGCCGGACGAGGATTTCGCGCGGCGGTTGGGCGGTGTGGGCGTGCCGCTGGTGCCCGTCAGCCGGGCGGCGCGGGTATGGCTGAAAGAGGCCTCGGCGGCGTCGGGCCTGCCGCAGCGTGCGGCCGAGGTGATCGCCGGGCAGTTCGACGCGGTCACCGCGGCGGCCGAGGGATGCGACGTGCTGGTGGCGACGGGCATGATGCCGGCCGCGGCCGGTGCGCTGTCGGTGGCCGAGATGCTGGGCATCCGGTCCGTGTCCGTGACCTTCCAGCAGCTCACCCTGCCCGCGCCGCACCGCCGGCCGCTGGCGTATCCGGGGCGGCCGCTCCCGCCGGAGGTGACCGACAACCGGGTGCTGTGGGACCTGGACGCCCAGAACATCGACGCGCTGTTCGGCGAGGCGCTCAACATCAACCGGGCGGCGGCCGGCCTGCCCCCGGTGGACGACGTCCGCGACTACGTCATCGGCGACCGGCCGTGGCTGGCGACGGACCCGGTCCTGGACCCGTGGCAGGAGACGCCGGACCTCGACGTCGTCCAGACCGGCGCGTGGCTCGTGCCGGACGACCGCCCGCTCCCGGCCGAGCTGGCGGCGTTCCTGGACGCCGGCGAGCCACCGGTGTACGTGGGCTTCGGCAGTATGCCGATGCACGACGCGACGGATGCCGCCCGGGTGGCCGTCGGGGCGGTCCGCGCACAGGGCCGCCGCCTCGTCATCGGGCGCGGCTGGGCGGACCTGACCCTGATCGACGGCCAGGACGACTGCATCGCCGTCCGCGAGGCCAACCACCAGGCGCTGTTCGGCCGGGTGGCCGCCGTCGTGCACCACGGCGGCGCGGGCACCACGACGACGGCCGCCCGGGCCGGCGCGCCGCAGGTGGTGGTGCCGCAGGTGGCGGACCAGCCGTACTGGTCCGGCCGGGTGGCCGGGCTGGGCATCGGAGCGGCACACGACGGCCCGGTTCCGACCACCGAGTCCCTGTCAGCCGCGCTCACCACGGCCCTGGCCCCTGAGACCCGCGCACGCGCGAGGGCCGTGGCCGACACGATCCGCACCGACGGTGCGACGGTGGCCGCGAAGCTGCTGCTCGACGCGGCCGGCCCGGAGAGGCCGCCACGGTCCACGGGGCCCGCCGAGAATCGCTGAGCCGGGGACCGGCGGGCCACGGCACCGGCTACCAGGGTCGTTCCGCTCCAGAGCTCCCCGCTCACCAGCCTCGTCCCCCGATCCGCCCGGGCCCCGAGGCCGCGCAGCCTTCCGGCTCCGCGGCCTCGGGGCCGTCGGCGTGGCGAACGAGCGCGTTCCGGGACGTGTCGCCGCTCGTGGGACGGGGGTACGCACCGCTCGTGAAGTAGAGTTCCGGCTCACGAACGGCGGGCATCGGGGACGACGAGGCCTGAACGACGCTGGACAGGGGGATGACGGGATGGCGAACGCCGGGACAGCCCGGGAGCCGCGCGCGCTGATCGCCACGGACAAGTTCAAGGGCTCCCTCACGGCCGTACAGGTCGCCGAGCACGTCGCGGCGGGCCTGCGGCAGGAGGCACCCGGCGTGCGCGTCGAGGCCCTGCCGGTCGCCGACGGCGGCGACGGCACCGTCGACGCGGCGGTCGCGGCCGGATTCGAGCGCCGTACCGTCCGAGTGACCGGGCCGCTGGGCACGCCCGTCATGGCGGCGTACGCGCTGCGGGAGGGCACCGCGGTGGTGGAGATGGCCGAGGCGTCCGGCATGCGGCGTCTTCCGGTCGGCGTCTTCGCGCCGCTGACCGCCACCACGTACGGCACCGGCGAGTTGCTGCGCGCCGCCCTCGACGCGGGCGCCCACCGGATCGTCTTCGGCGTCGGCGGCAGCGCCACCACCGACGGCGGCGCGGGCATGCTCGGCGCGCTCGGCGCCCGGTTCGGCACCGGTGCGGGCGATCCGCTGCCCTGGGGCGGCGGGCCGCTGCGCGACCTGGCCACCGCCGACCTCTCCGGCCTCGACCCGCGGCTGGCGGAGGTCGAGATCGTCCTGGCCAGCGACGTGGACAACCCGCTGACCGGCCCGAAGGGCGCCGCCGCCGTGTACGGGCCGCAGAAGGGCGCCACGGCCTCCGACGTCGCCGCGCTGGACGCCGCCCTGGCCCACTACGCGCGCGTGCTGGCCGACACGGTGGGCCCACGGGCCACCGAGAGCGCGGCCGCGCCCGGCGCCGGCGCGGCGGGCGGCATCGGGTACGCCGCCCTGGTCGCCCTCGGCGCCGTCTTCCGCCCCGGCATCGAGGTCATGCTGGACGTCGTCGGCTTCCCGCGTGCGCTCCACGGGGCCGACCTGGTGATCACCGGCGAGGGCTCCCTGGACGAGCAGACCCTGCACGGCAAGGCCCCGGCCGGGGTGGCCGCGGCGGCCCGGGCGGGCGGCGTCGAGGTGGTGGCGGTGTGCGGGCGCCTGGCGCTGTCACCGGCGGCGCTGGGTGCGGCGGGCATCGCCCGCGCGTACGCCCTGACGGAGCTGGAGCCGGACCCGGGGCGGTGCATGGCGGAGGCGGGGGTGCTGCTGGAGCGGGTGGGGCGGGTGCTGGCGCGGGACTATCTGGTCTGAGCGGGGTGGGTGCGCCTGCGGCGGGCCTCTTCCCCACCCCGCCCCTTCCCGTTCCGGGGCTCCGCCCCGCGCCCCGGCGGGGCTGCGCCCCTGGCCCCGGGCCGGTCCGGGGAGGGGCGTGTGCAGCGGTCCCGGCCCTGGTAAGGCTGGGCCTCTGCGTGCTCTCGGGCTGAGTCCCGGGGCGTGCCGGGTGGGGGTGCGGGTGGATGCGCCTGCGGCGGGCCGCTTCCCCACCCCGCCCCTTCCCGATCCGGGGCTCCGCCCCGTGCCCCGGGCGGGGCTGCGCCCCTGCGCCCCCTGGGGCTGCGCACCTGGCTGCGGGGGCGGTGCGGGTGGGTACGCCTGCGGCGGGCCTTTTCCCCACCCCGCCCCTTCCCGTTCCGGGGCTCCGCCCCGTGCCCCGGGTGGGGCTGCGCCCCCGCGCCCCCCTGGGGCTGTGCCCCCGCGCCCCCCTGGGGCTGTGCCCCTAGCTGCGGGGGGGGCGGAGCGGGGAAGGGACGGGCCTCTTCCCTGCCCCGCCCTTTCCCGAACGGGGTTCCACTCCGTGCCCCGAGCGGGGCTGCGCCCCTGCGCCCCCTTCGGGGCTCTGCCCCGGCCCGGGCTCTGAGCCGCTGGGCAGGACACCGCGTCGGCCGGGCCCCGTCCTCGGCGCCACGGGCCTTGCGGCGTCGCACCGGGGCCCGCAGCCCCGCCGGGGCCCGCAGTGCCGCCGGACACTGGAGTGCCGCCGGACCCTGGAGTGCCACCGGGGCGCGGGGGGGCGACGAGACGGGAGGGGGCGGGGGCGCAGGGGTGGGGTGGCGGACGTGGCCGTATATTTTCGTGTTTGGGCGGCTGGTTCTGGGTGGCCATTCCGCCCTCGTAAGGCCGCCTAAATGCGAAAATATCCGAGTCCGGCACCCCATCCCGGAGCCCCCGGCCCCGCACCCAAAGCCGGACAGCCCGCCCCCACACACACGCAAGGGGCCCGAGCGGATACGTTCCGCTCGGGCCCCAAACAAACAAGCCGCACGCCAGCGAGCGCCCAGCGCCGCGGCTACGGCACCTGGCCCGCCCGTGCCTCCCGCCGGTGGTCGCGGAACGCGTTCACGCGGCGGGCCGTGGCGAACAGGGGGATGACCGCGCCCGCCACCACCTGGAGGGCGCACGCCGTCTGGAGCAGCAGTTCGCCGCCGGGGGCCTCGAAGGCCCAGGCGGTGAGCAGGCCCATGCTGGTGACGATCCAGGCGAGCATGGCCACCGCGAGCCGTCCGCGCGGCTTGGGGTACTCCACGCGGCTGACCATGAGCCACGCCACGCCGACGATCGCCAGAAGCGTCGGCACGAAGGGCAGGCCCAGCAGGACCACGGAGATGACCGTCAGGGCGCCGAAGGGGCTCGGCATGCCCTGGAAGACGCCCCGGCGTGGCGTCACGCAGGAGAATCTGGCGAGCCTGAGGACGACCGCGAGCAGGACGAGGATCGCGGCGACCGCCGAGACCCGCTGGTAGGCGTCGTCGGCGATCAGGCCCCACACCAGGACGAAGTAGGCGGGGGCCAGGCCGAAGCTGATGAGGTCGGAGAGGTTGTCCAGCTCCGCGCCCATGGCGGAGGCGCGCAGCTTGCGGGCCACCAGGCCGTCGAAGAGGTCGAAGACCGAGGCGAGCAGCATGCACATGACGGCGGTGGCGGCGCTGTGGCGCGCGATGCCGCCGTCCTCGTGGCCGGTGAGGTGGGGGATGAGGACGCCGGTGGTGGTGAAGTAGACGGCGAGGAAGCCGCAGGTCGCGTTGCCGAGGGTGAGGGTGTCCGCTATCGACAGCCGCGTGGACAGCGGCATGTCGTCCATCTCGTCGTCGCCGTCGTCCGCCGCGCGGGCGGCGCCGGGGACGTCCGGGACGGCGCTGGCGACCGAGGCGACCGCGAGCGCGCCGCCGCCCGGCGCGGCGCCGGGGTGCGCGTCGGCCGCCTCGGGTGCCCAGGGGCCCTCGGCGCCGGGATCAAGCACGGTCAAGGCGAGTCACCCCCGCGGTGGTGACCTGGCCGACCTCGACGGCCGCTGCCAGGCCCTGGGGGAGGTAGAGGTCGACGCGGGAGCCGAAGCGGATCAGGCCGATCCGCTCGCCCTGCTCGACCTTCGTGCCGCCCGGCACGTACGGCACGATGCGCCGGGCGACGGCCCCGGCGATCTGCACCATCTCGATGTCACCCAGCTCGGTGGCGAGGTGCCAGACGACCCGCTCGTTGTTCTCGCTCTCCTTGTTGAAAGCGGGAACGAAGCCGCCGGGGATGTGCTCCACGGACGTGACGGTGCCCGCCAGCGGGGCGCGGTTGACATGGACGTTCAGCGGGCTCATGAAGATCGCGACGCGGGTGCGTCCGTCCTTCCACGGCATGATGCTCTGCACCACGCCGTCGGCGGGCGACAGGACGCGCCCCTGGGCGATCTCCCGCTCCGGGTCGCGGAAGAACCACAGCATGCCCGCCGTGAGGGCGCAGGCGGGCACGGCTGCCGCCGCCCAGCGCCCGGATCGGCGGGCCCGGGCGAGGCTGACCGCCGCGGCGGCGGCGGTCGGGAGGAGCCACGGCGACGCTCCGCGCGCGAGGCGGACACGGCCGCGGGGGGCAGAGGATGGGCTGTGGGGCATGGATGACCTTCGTAGCGGAGGATGCCGCGGCGCGAGGAGGCGCGAAGGACGCTGAACGGCGGCGCGGCGGCTTTCCGGGATGGTATCGGTTGCGAGCGGTAACTGGGCAAGCGCTGGGGCCCGTCAGTGGTCGAAGACCCCTGGCGGGCCCCCAGATGCCCCCTCCGGATAGTACCCCAAAGCGGGCATTCAGCCCTGTGAGCGGTACTCCTCCAGCAGCCGGCGCCCGACGATCATCTTCTGGATCTCGGCGGTGCCCTCGCCGATCAGGAGCATGGGAGCCTCGCGGTAGAGCCGCTCGATCTCGTACTCCTTGGAGAAGCCGTAGCCGCCGTGGATGCGGAAGGCGTCTTCCACGACCTCCTTGCAGTACTCGGAGGCGAGGTACTTCGCCATGCCCGCCTCAAGGTCGTTCCGCTTGCCCGAGTCCTTCTTGCGGGCGGCGTTGACCATGAGGGCGTGCGCGGCCTCCACCTTCGTCGCCATCTCGGCGAGCTTGAACTGGATGGCCTGGTGCTGGGCGATCGGCTTGCCGAAGGTCTGCCGCTGCTGGGCGTAGGAGACGCCCAGCTCGAAGGCGCGCTGGGCCACGCCGCAGCCGCGGGCGGCCACGTTGACCCGGCCGACCTCGACGCCGTCCATCATCTGGTAGAAGCCCTTGCCGGTGACCCCGCCGAGCACCCGGTCGGCCGGGACGCGCACCCCGTCGAGGATGAGCTCGGTGGTGTCGACACCCTTGTAGCCCATCTTCTCGATCTTGCCGGGGATGGTCAGGCCCGGCCGGACCTCGCCGAAGCCCGGCTCCTTCTCGATCAGGAAGGTGGTCATCGACCGGTGCGGCGCGGCGCCCGGCTCGGCGTCCTCCGGGGTCCGGCACAGCACGGCGACCAGGGAGGACGTGCCGCCGTTGGTCAGCCACATCTTCTGGCCGGTCAGGACGTACTCGTCGCCGTCCCGGACGCCCTTGGTGGTGATGGCGGACACGTCCGAGCCCAGGCCCGGCTCGGACATCGAGAAGGCGCCGCGGATCTCGCCGAGGGCCATCTTGGGCAGGTAGTAGTCCCGCTGCTCCTGCGTGCCGTGCTGCTTGAGCAGGTAGGCGACGATGAAGTGCGTGTTGATGATGCCGGACACGCTCATCCAGCCGCGGGACAGCTCCTCCACGCACAGCGCGTAGGTCAGCAGCGACTCGCCGAGCCCGCCGTACTCCTCGGGGATCATCAGGCCGAAGACGCCGAGCTCCTTCAGGCCCTCCACGATCTGCGCGGGGTACTCGTCGCGGTGCTCCAGCTCGGTGGCGACCGGCAGGATCTCCTTGTCGACGAAGTCACGGACCGTGGCCAGGATCTCCCGCTGGGTGTCGGTCAGCCCGTCGGTCTGCGCGAGGCGGCCCATCTCACTTCTCCTGTTGCTTCAGCTCGGGGCGCCCGGGCTGCTCGCCGCCGCGCTCCTTGATGTAGGTGGAGGTGGGGACCATCACCTTGCGCCGGAACACGCACACGAGGGTCCCGTCCTGCTTGTACCCCTTGGTCTCCACGTAGACGATGCCGCGGTCGGACTTCGACCTCGACGGCGTCTTGTCCAGCACGGTCGTCTCGCCGTAGATCGTGTCGCCGTGGAAGGTCGGCGCCACGTGCTTGAGCGACTCGATCTCCAGGTTGGCGATCGCCTTGCCGGAGACGTCCGGCACGGACATGCCCAGCAGCAGCGAGTAGACGTAGTTGCCCACCACGACGTTCCTGCCGAAGTCGGTGGTCTTCTCGGCGTAGTTGACGTCCATGTGGAGCGGGTGGTGGTTCATGGTGAGCAGACAGAACAGGTGGTCGTCGTACTCGGTGACCGTCTTGCCGGGCCAGTGCCGGTAGACGTCGCCCACCGTGAACTCTTCGTAGGTGCGGCCGAACTGCATTGCTTACGCCTCCGGAGCCTGGAACGTGCTGGTGCGGGTCATGCCGGCGGCCCGCCCCTTGCCGGCGATGACCAGGGCCATCTTCCGGCTGGCCTCGTCGATCATCTCGTCGCCGAGCATCGCCGAGCCCTTCTTACCGCCCGCCTCGGACGTGTAGTAGTCGTACGCGTCCAGGATCAGCTCGGCGTGGTCGTAGTCCTCCTGGGTGGGGGAGTAGATCTCGTTGGCCGCGTCGACCTGGCCGGGGTGCAGCACCCACTTGCCGTCGAAGCCCAGGGCGGCGGAGCGCTTGGCGACCTCGCGGTAGCCGTCCACGTTCTTGATCTGGAGGTACGGGCCGTCGATCGCCTGGAGGTCGTGGTGGCGGGCGGCCATCAGGATGCGCATGAGGATGTAGTGGTAGGCGTCCGCCGGGTAGCCGGGCGGCTGCTCGCCGACCACGAGCGACTTCATGTTGATCGAGGCCATGAAGTCGGCGGGGCCGAAGATGATCGTCTCCAGGCGCGGCGAGGCGGCGGCGATCGCGTCGACGTTCACCAGGCCCTTGGCGTTCTCGATCTGCGCCTCGATGCCGATCCGGCCGACCTCGAAGCCCATCGTCTTCTCGATCTGGGTCAGCAGCAGGTCCAGGGCCTGCACCTGGGTGGCGTCCTGCACCTTCGGCAGCATGATGCAGTCGAGGTTGGGGCCGGCGCCCTCCACGACGGTCACCACGTCCCGGTAGGTCCAGTGGGTGGTCCAGTCGTTGACCCGTACGACCCTGGTCTTGCCGGTCCAGTCGCCCTCGTTGAGGAACTTCACGATCGTGTGCCGCGCGCCCTCCTTGGCGAGCGGCGCGCACGCGTCCTCCAGGTCCAGGAACACCTGGTCGGCGGGCAGGCCCTGCGCCTTCTCCAGGAACCGCGGGTTGCTGCCCGGCACGGCGAGGCAGGAGCGGCGCGGACGCAGGCGGTTCGGGGCGGTCATGCGGCTACCTCCAGGGGGTCGAGCTTGTTCGCTTTACGGATTTCATCGACGATACGGCCGATGATTCCCGTGATGTCGAAGTCCTTCGGGGTGAAGACCGCCGCGACGCCCGCCTCGCGCAGGGCGGCGGCGTCCGCGGACGGGATGATGCCGCCCGCGATGACCGGCACGTCCTCCGCGCCGGCGCGGCGCAGCCGCACCAGCACGTCCGGCACCAGCTCGGCGTGCGAGCCGGACAGGATGGACAGGCCCACGCAGTGCACGTCCTCGGCGACGGCGGCGGAGACGATCTGCTCCGGGGTGAGCCGGATGCCCTGGTAGATCACCTCGAACCCGGCGTCGCGGGCGCGGACGGCGATCTGCTCGGCGCCGTTGCTGTGCCCGTCCAGGCCGGGCTTGCCGACCAGCAGCCGCAGCCGGCCGCCGCCGAGGTCGGCGGCGGTCCGGGCGACCTTCTCGCGGACCGCGGACAGCGGGCCGGTGCCCGCTTCCGCGCCCGGCTCGGAGGCCACGGCGACGGGAGCGCCGCCGACGCCCGTGGGCGCGCGGAACTCGCCGAAGACCTCACGCAGCGCGAACGCCCACTCGCCGGTGGTCACGCCCGCGCGGGCGCACTCCAGCGTGAAGGGCATCAGGTTGGCGTCCCCGGACGCGGCGTCCTTCAGGGCGGCCAGGGCCGTGCGCGCGCGGTCCTCGTCGCGCTCGGCCCGCCAGTCCTTCAGGGCCGCGACCACGCGGGCCTCGTTGGCCGGGTCGACCGTCATGATCGCGGTGTCGAGGTCGGCGGTGAGCGGGTTGGGCTCGGTGGACTCGTAGCAGTTGACGCCGACGATCTTCTCCACGCCCGCCTCGATCCGGGCCCGGCGCTCGGCGTGCGAGGCGACCAGGCGCGACTTGAGGTAGCCGGACTCGACGGCGGCCATGGCGCCGCCCATCTCCTGGATCCGGTCGATCTCGGCCAGGCTCTCCTCGACCAGCTCGGAGACCTTGGCCTCGATCACGGTGGACCCGGCGAAGATGTCGTCGTACTCCAGCAGGTCGCTCTCCTCGGCGAGCACCTGCTGGATGCGCAGCGACCACTGCTGGTCCCAGGGCCTGGGCAGGCCCAGCGCCTCGTTCCAGGCGGGCAGCTGCACGGCCCGGGCGCGGGCGTCCTTGGAGAGGGTGACGGCCAGCATCTCCAGGACGATGCGCTGGACGTTGTTCTCCGGCTGCGCCTCGGTCAGGCCGAGCGAGTTGACCTGCACGCCGTAGCGGAACCGGCGGTGCTTGGGGTTCTCGATGCCGTACCGCTCCCGGGTCACCTTGTCCCAGATGCGGCCGAAGGCGCGCATCTTGCACATTTCCTCGACGAAGCGGACGCCCGCGTTCACGAAGAAGGAGATGCGCGCCACGACCTCGCCCTTGCGGTCCTCGGCGACCTGCCCGGAGGCGAACACCGAGTCGAGTACGGCGATGGCGGTGGACATCGCGTACGCGATCTCCTGGACCGGCGTGGCCCCGGCCTCCTGTAGGTGGTAGCTACAGATGTTGATCGGGTTCCACTTGGGGATGTGGTTGACCGTGTAGGTGATCATGTCGGTGGTCAGCCGTAGGCTGGGCACCGGCGGGAAGACGTGCGTCCCGCGCGACAGGTACTCCTTGACGATGTCGTTCTGCGTGGTGCCCTGGAGGGTGGTGATGTCCGCGCCCTGCTCCTCCGCCACGACCTGGTACAGCGCCAGCAGCCACATGGCCGTGGCGTTGATGGTCATGGAGGTGTTCATCCGCTCCAGGGGGATGTCCTGGAACAGCCGGCGCATGTCACCGAGGTGCGAGACCGGGACCCCGACCCGGCCCACCTCGCCGCGGGCGAGGATGTGGTCGGGGTCGTAGCCGGTCTGCGTGGGCAGGTCGAAGGCCACCGACAGGCCGGTCTGGCCCTTGGCGAGGTTGCGCCGGTACAGCGCGTTGGACGCCTCGGCCGTGGAGTGGCCGGCGTAGGTCCGCATCAGCCACGGGCGGTCCTTCTTCCGGGGCTCTCTCGCCTCCGCCGGCTGTGGTGCTTCCGCCGGGGGCGTCATCAGATGTTCCGGAAGCGGTTGATGGCGTCGAGGTGCTTGTCGCGCAGCTCCGGGTTGTCCACGCCCAGGCCCTCCTGCGGGGCGAGGGCGAGCACGCCCACCTTGCCCTGGTGCAGGTTGCGGTGCACGTCGTAGGTGGCCTGGCCGGTCTCCTCCAGGCGGTACGTCTTCGACAGGGTGGGGTGGATCTTGCCCTTGGCGATGAGGCGGTTGGCCTCCCAGGCCTCGCGGTAGTTGGCGAAGTGGGAGCCGATGATGCGCTTGAGGGACATCCACAGGTAGCGGTTGTCGTAGCTGTGCATGTAGCCGGAGGTGGAGGCGCAGGTGACGATGGAGCCGCCCTTGCGGGTGACGTAGACGCTCGCGCCGAAGGTCTCGCGGCCGGGGTGCTCGAAGACGATGTCGACGTCCTCGCCGCCGGTGAACTCGCGGATGCGCTTGCCGAGGCGCTTCCACTCCCGGGGGTCCTGGGTGTGCTCGTCCTTCCAGAACCTGTAGCCCTCGGCGTTGCGGTCGATGACGGCTTCGGCGCCCATGGCGCGGCAGATGTCGGCCTTCTCGGGGCTGGAGACGACGCAGATGGGGGTGGCGCCGCCGGCGAGGGCGAACTGGGTGGCGTAGGAGCCGAGGCCGCCGCTGGCGCCCCAGATGAGGACGTTGTCGCCCTGCTTCATGCCGGCGCCGTTGCGGGAGACCAGCTGGCGGTAGGCGGTGGAGTTGACCAGGCCGGGGGCGGCGGCCTCTTCCCAGGTGAGGTGGGCGGGCTTGGGCATGAGCTGGTTGGCCTTGACCAGGGCGAGGTCGGCCAGGCCGCCGAAGTTGGTCTCGAAGCCCCAGATGCGCTGCTCGGGGTCGAGCATGGTGTCGCTGTGGCCGTCGGGGCTCTCCAGCTCCACCGACAGGCAGTGCGCGACGACCTTGTCACCGGGCTTCCACGCGTTCACCCCCGGACCCGTACGCAGCACCACACCCGACAGGTCCGAGCCGATGACGTGGTAGGGCAGGTCGTGCCGCTTGGTCAGCTCCGACAGCCTGCCGTAGCGCTCCAGGAATCCGAAGGTGGAGACCGGCTCGAAGATCGAGGTCCACACCGAGTTGTAGTTCACAGAGCTGGCCATCACGGCGACGATGGCCTCGCCGGGGCCGAGCTCGGGGACCGGCACCTCGTCCAGGTGCAGGGACTTGCGGGGGTCCTTCTCCCGGGTGGGCAGGCCGGCGAACATCTCGGCCTCGTCCTTGTGGACGGTCACCGCACGGTAGGCGTCCGGGAGGGAGAGGGCAGCGAAGTCCGCCGACGTGCTGTCCGAGGCGAGGATCGCGTCCAGGATTTCGTTCACTTTGGGCCTCCGGCGAAAGCGTCTGGGAAACGCTTTGAAGAGCGCTGGCTCGTTGACAGGTGGGACTGGCGGTGCCGTCGGTTCGGCGGAGGTGGTGCTCGGCGGAGTGCGGGTAGCTCTCCTGGCGGTTGCCGGGAGTTCCCCCGAGGGTGCCTGTGACGCAGGCGTCCGGGCGCGCAAAGCGGCTTGCGGGGACAGCCGGCGCACGACAGGTGTCTGCGCGCCGGCCGCCCGGACACCCACACGTTAATGGCACGGCGTGCCAGGCGGCAAGACACTGCGTGCCAGCAATTTTTCTCGGTTGTCATCCGCGCTGCACGCATGAGCAACAAATGCCCGCCTCACGGAGGGCGGGAACCGGCGTATCAGCGCTTCTTCAGCGCCTGTTCGATGGTACGCATCACCTGTTCCAGCGGGGCGTCCGTGCGCGCCACCGTGACCAGCACCTCACCTTCGACCGACGCCGTGGCCGCCGGACCCCGCTCCCCGCCGGGCCGGCCCACGCCCATGATGCTCGCGCTGAACGTCTCGCGGACGATCGCGAAGGCGTGGTCGAGCTGGGCCTCCACGTCCCCCTGGCCGCCCGCGCGCAGCCACCGGCGCAGCACGTGGTTGTGGGCGGTGACCACCGCCGAGGCGGCGACCTCGGCCAGCAGCGGGTCGTCGTCCCCGTCGCGCGTCGCCCGCTCGTCGAAGTGCCCCAGCAGGTAGCGGGTGAACAGCCGCTCGTAGCGGGCCACCGAGGCGATCTCCGCCTCGCGCAGCGCGGGCACCTGGCGGGTGAGGCGGTAGCGCTCCACGGACACCGCGGGCGAGCCCGCGTACATCCGCAGGACCTCCTTCACGCCCCGGCAGACGGTGTCCAGCGGGTTCTCGTGCGGCGGGGCCGCCTCCAGGACGGCCTCGGCGCGCACCAGCGTGTCGTCGTGGTCCGGGAAGATCGCCTCTTCCTTGGAGCGGAAATGGCGGAAAAAGGTCCGCCGGGCCACCCCTGCCGCGGCGGCGATCTCGTCGACCGTCGTCGCCTCGTACCCCTTGGAGGCGAACAGCTCCATGGCCGCGGCCGCCAGCTTGCGGCGCATGCTCAGGCGCTGCGCGGCCGCCCGGCGGCTGCCCGCGCTCTCGCCGTCCGGCGAGCTCGCGCGGCTGCTGCGCGGCGTACGGGCGGACTTCACGGGCTGCGACATGTGGGGAACGTAACACGCGGACGTGGGGACGTGCGGGGGCGGACCGCTGGGATCGAGCAGTCCGCCCCACCGCGGGACGTCCTCGTCCTCGGGGCTACTTGGCATACTCGCGGAAGCCGCGCCCCGTCTTGCGTCCCAGGCAGCCCGCCGCCACCAGGTGCTCCAGCAGCGGCGCGGGCGCCAGGCCCGGGTCGCGGAACTCCCGGTAGAGCACCTGCTCGATGGCCAGGGACACGTCCAGGCCCACCACGTCGAGGAGTTCGAAGGGGCCCATCGGGTAGCCGGCGCCGAGCTTCACCGCGGTGTCGATCTCGTCCAGCGTCGCGTAGTGCTCCTCGACCAGCTTCACCGCGTTGTTCAGGTACGGGAACAGCAGGGCGTTGACGATGAAGCCGGCCCGGTCGCCGCAGTCCACCGGGTGCTTGCGGATGTCGCGGCACACCGCGCGGACGGTCGCGTGCACGTCGTCGGCGGTGAGGACCGTGCGCACCACCTCCACCAGCTTCATCACCGGGGCCGGGTTGAAGAAGTGCATGCCGATCACGTCCTGCGGGCGCGAGGTGGCGCGGGCGCAGGCGACGACCGGCAGCGAGGAGGTGGTGGTGGCCAGCACCGCGCCCGGCTTGCAGATCTTGTCGAGCGTGGCGAACAGCTGCTGCTTGACCGCCAGGTCCTCGGCCACCGCCTCCACGGCCAGGTCCACGTCGGCGAAGGCGTCCAGCGAGCCGGCCGGGGTGATGCGGTCCAGCGTCTCGTCCCGGGCCTCGACCGTCAGCCGCCCGCGGTCCACGGCCCGCTTCAGCGACTTGGCGATCCGGGCCTTGGCCGTCTCGGCCTTGTCCAGGCTGCGCGCGGCGAGCACCACGCCGTAGCCCGCCTTCGCGAACACCTCGGCTATGCCGGAGGCCATGGTGCCCGAGCCCGCGACGCCGACCCGCTCGACCGCGCGGCCCCCGTCCAGCTCGTGCGCGTCGCCCGGGGTGCGGGAGTCCGGCACCACGACCGCGCTGCCCGGCGCCTCGTAGGAGTAGAAGCCCCGGCCCGCCTTGCGCCCGGTCAGGCCCGCCTCGGCGAGCTGTCCCAGGATCGGCGCGGGCGCGTGCAGCCGGTCGCCGGAGGCGGCGTACATCGCCTCCAGGACCGTACGGGCCGTGTCGACGCCGATCAGGTCCAGCACGGCCAGCGGGCCCATGGGCAGGCCGCAGCCCAGCTTCATGGCCGCGTCGATGTCCTCGCGGGTGGCGTACCGCGACTCGTACATCGCCGCCGCCTGGTTGAGGTAGCCGAACAGCAGCCCGTCGGCGATGAAGCCCGTCCGGTCGCCCGCGGCCACCGGCTCCTTGCCCAGCTCGCGCACCAGGCCGGTGACCGCCTCCACGGTGGCCGGGGAGGTGAGCACCGTCGACACCACCTCGACCAGCTTCATCACCGGCGCCGGGTTGAAGAAGTGCAGGCCCACCACGCGCTCCGGGCCCGCGGTGGCGGCGGCCAGGCGGGTCACGGACAGCGCGTTCGTGCCGGTGGCCAGGATCGCCTCCGGGCGCACCACCGCGGCCAGGGCGGTGAACACCTCCAGCTTGGTGTCGTAGTCCTCCGGCACCGCCTCGATGACCAGGTCCGCCTCGGCGGCGGCCCGCAGGTCGGTGGACGTGGTCACCCGGCCCAGGAGTTCCGTCCGCTCCTGCTCGGTCAGCTTCTCGCGGCTCACGGCGCGGGCGGTGGACGCCTCCAGCGCGGCCACGGCGGCGCCGGCGGCGCTCTCGCTGATGTCGACGCCGATGACCCGGCGGCCCGCGCGGGCCAGCACCTCGGCGATGCCGGTGCCGATCGTGCCGAGTCCGACGACGGCGACAGTAGTGAGAGGGGCGTGCGAGGGGGAGAGATCAGAGGTGGACGTGCGGTTGGTTCGCGAACTGTCCATCGCGGGACTCCAGAAGGTGTTCCCCCGGGGAACGGGGAGAAAGTGACGACTGACTGACGACTTGACGGGAAGGCGGTCGCGGCCGTGCGCCCACGGCGGGGAGCCAGGCCGGAAAAGGGTGTGCGCGCTCCCGGCGGGCGCGCAGCGCGCTGCGCACCGCCTGTGGGAGAACCCACGCGGCGGGCCCTGTCCCGGGGCCGCGCCGTACTGAAAATGCCGAACCGACGTCACACATGGCGGCTGCGTCACCAGGCCGCCAGAGCGGGAGTGCTGCTCGTTGCCCGGGATCTTAACTAGTGGGTAACCGAGAACGCCAGAGCGCGTCGTGGGACGGGCGCTGTGGTTCCGGCCACTGGGCTCCGGGGAGCCGGGCGCCAGGGAAGAAGACCTCCGCAGGCGGGGGATGATCTGGGGATATGAGGTATATGCACCACGGCGACCATTCTGACGACGCTGACCGCGCCGGCTCCGCTGACCGGGCCGGCTCCACCGAGGGGGCCGGCCCCGCTGACCGGTCCGGTCCGGCCGGCCGGGCCGACCGCGCCGTCCCCGCCGGACGGACCGGTCCTTCCGGGCGGACCGGTCCCGGCGACCGGACCGGCCGGGCGGACCGGTACGACGACGAGTTCCGCACGCTGACCGAGCGGGTACGGGCGTCGCTCACCTCCGAGGGTGAGCGCGCCGCGTACGCCGCGCTGCTGGACCTCGCCCGGCAGGGCACCCCCGCCGCGCGCGAGCGGCTCGCCCGCGTCCTCGTCGCCCCCGAGCAGCCCCTGTGGGCGCGGGAGACCGCGGCCTTCGTGCTGGGCAGCGCCGGCGACCGGCGCGCCTTCGAGACCCTGGTGCTGCTGCTGAACTACCGCGACCCCGCGCACTGCGCGACCGCCGCCCGCGTGCTAGCCCGGCTCGGCGACCCGCGCACCGCGCGGGCCGCCGCCGCCCTGGCCACCAACCCGCTGCGCACCCCGTACGCGCTGCACCCCATACGGCTGCTGGTCGAGTTGCGCGCGCCGGAGTCCGTACCCGCCCTGGTCGCCACCCTGGAGCGGCTGCTGTCCGGCCGGGAGCACCACTGGCCCATCGCCCGCGCGTGCGTGGAGGGGCTGGGCGCGATCGGCGACGAGCGGGCCGTGCCGGTGCTCACCGCCGCCCGCGGGCACGTGCGGCTGAGCGCGGCGGCCGCCGCCGCGCTGGCCCGCATCGACAGCGGCGCGGCGGG
>NZ_JAVSCF010000141.1:0-16606 GCF_031932565.1 Streptomyces sp. B1866 | reverse complement strand
TCACCGGCGCGGGCAGCGGCATCGGCCGCGCCACCGCGCTGGCCTTCGCCGAGCAGGGCGCGGACGTCGTGGTCTGCGACGTCGACGCCGAGGCCGCCGAGCGCACCGCCGTCCTGGCCCGCCTGCTGGGCGGCGCCGCCCACGCCTACCGGGTCGACGTCTCCGACGGCGCGGCCGTCGACGCCTTCGCCGCCGACGTGGCCGCCGCGCACGGCGTGCCCGACATCGTGGTCAACAACGCGGGCATCGGCCACTCCGGTACGTTCCTGGACACCACCGAGGAGGAGTGGCGCCGCGTCCTGGACGTCAACCTGTGGGGCGTCATCCACGGCTGCCGCGCCTTCGGCAGGCTGCTGGCCGAGCGCGGCGAGGGCGGGCACATCGTCAACGTGGCGTCGGCGGCCGCGTACCTGCCGTCGAAGATCCTGGCCGCGTACGCCACCAGCAAGGCGGCCGTGTTCATGCTGTCGGACTGCCTGCGCGCGGAACTCGCTCCCGCGCGGGTCGGCGTTTCCACCATCTGCCCGGGCGTGGTGAACACCAACATCACGCGGACCAGCACCTTCTCCGGCCAGTCCGGGGAGAAGCTGGCGGCCACGCGCGAGCGGGTGGCGCGGCTGTACGCGCGGCGCGGCTTCCCGCCGGAGAAGGTGGCGGCGGAGATCCTGCGCGCGGTACGGGACCGCAGGCCGGTCGTCCCGGTGACCTGGGAGGCGAAGGCGGCACGGGTGCTGAGCCGGGTGGCGCCGGGGGTGCTGCGGGCGGCGGCGCGGGTGAACCCCGGCGGGTGAGGGCGGGGCCGGGCTCCTGGTGCGGCATCCGGGCGAGGGAGGCGCGGCAGACGGCTGAACGGGCCGCGTGTCTGCGGGCGGCCCGCGCGGGTGCGTGGTGTTACTCGGCGTATGGACCGAAGAAAGAAGAGCGGATGGACGGTGATCAGATGGGCGGCCGGTGCGGTCGCCGTGCTGGCCGTCCTGGTCGGTGCCACCATGCCCGCCATGGCACCGTCCGTCCGCGCCCAGGCCCCCACCCGGGCGCAGGCCGCCCAGCCCGCGGCCCCGGCTTTCGGCCCCTGGGTCGAGGCGATGCCCGCACAGGCGGCCCAGGCCCAGGCGCAGGCGCGGGCCCAGGCCGCCGGGATGCAGCCCGTCGGGATGCAGGCGGCGGGGATGCAGGCGGCGGGGGCGCAGGCCGCGGGGGCGCAGGCCGTCGGGATGCAGGCCGCCGGAGCCCCGGCCCCGGCCTACGCCCAGGCTCAGGCCCAGGCCCTGCCCGCGCTCGCCGATCCCCGGGTCCACGGCGCTCAGGTCTTCAACGGCTGGGCCTTCGACACCTGCCACACCCCGGCCCTGGGCACCCTGACCGCCTGGCGCTCGTCCCGCTACCGCGGCATCGGCGTCTACTACGCGGGCCGCGGCCGCGCCTGCCGCCACCAGCCGCGCCTGAACCGCTCCTGGACGCGCGGCGCGAAGAAGCGGGGCTGGCGGGTCCTGCCCATCTACGTCGGTTCCCAGCCGCCCTGCGTCCACTCCAAACGAAAACGGAAGGTCGCCATCCGTGGCGACGGCTGGAAACTCGGCCGCCGCGAAGGACGGGACGCCGTCAGTCGCGCGCGGGCCCTGGGCATGAAGTCCCGCAGCGCCCTCTACCTCGACATGGAGGCGTACGACCCGTCCCGCACGAGCTGCGCGCGCACCACGCTCGCGTACATCCGCGGCTGGGACCGCGAGGCCCGCAGCCACGGCTACTTCCCCGGCTTCTACAGCAGCGCCGGAGCGGGCGTACGGCACGTGGAGAAGGCCCGGCGCTCGGGGGTGCGGGACCTGCCGTCGGCGGTGTGGTTCGCGCGGTGGCGGGTCAAGCCGTCCCTCAAGGGCGAACCGGCGCTGGCCCACCGGGCCTGGACACCGCACCGCCGGGTGCACCAGTACGCGGGCGACGTGTCGGAGAAGCACGGCGGCCGTCGGCTGCGCGTGGACCGCAACAAGGTGGACGCGCCGGTGGCGATCATCGAACGCTGACCGCCCGCGCCGACCCCTTCCCCTTCCCCCCGCCCCCTGACCCCGAACCCTGACCCCCGGCCGGATTCCCCTCCGCCCGCAGGAGGTGATGCCAGCCCCACCTCTACGACCTGAGAGGGACGCTGGCTCGGGACTTCGGGCCGATCCGCGCCGCACGGCCCGGACCTAGCGTGTAGGTCATGACCACGACCGTGCGCACCGGGGCTGCCACGACCGGATTCCCTTCGTTCACGTCGTACGTACGGGCGCGGGGGCCCGTACTGCTGCGTACCGCCCGCGCGCTCACCGCGAACCCCTGCGACGCCGAGGACCTGCTCCAGACGGCGCTGGCCAAGACGTACGTGGCCTGGGAGCGCATCGAGGACCACAGCGCCCTGGACGGCTACGTCCGCCGCGCCCTGGTCAACACCCGCACGTCCCAGTGGCGCAAGCGCAGGGTGGACGAGTTCCCCTGCGACGAACTCCCCGAACCGGACCGCTCGGTCCCGCCCCCGGACCCGGCCGAGCAGGCCGCGCTGCGCGACGCGATGTGGCGCGCGGTGACCCGCCTCCCGGCCCGCCAGCGGGCCATGGTCATCCTGCGGTACTACGAGGACCTGAGCGAGGCCCAGACGGCGGCGGTGCTCGGCGTCACGATCGGCACGGTCAAGAGCGCGGTGTCGCGGGCGCTGGGGAAGCTGCGGGAGGACCCGGAGATCGGGCGGGCGGTCTGACGGCGGGCGCGGCCCGAGTCCCCGTCAGGGGGCGTCGAGGCTGCGCCGGGCCTGGGTGATGATCTGCTGGGCCTCGTGGCCGTACACCGCCGACTCGCTGAGCGTCTTCCATACCCGCATGTAGGTCGCGACGGTGTCCGCGTCGTCCAGCCACAGCTCGGCGTGCCAGTCCTCGGTCGTGGCGAGGCGTTCATCGAGTATCACGAAGCCGTTGCCGGGCAAGAGCTTCAAGGGTGCGCTGAAGGGGACGATGCCGAGCGAGACGGTGTCCATGCCGATGAGGCCCGTCAGACGGTCGAGTTGGGCGGCCAGCACCGACAGCGGGCAGATCCGGACGCGCAGTGCCGCCTCCCACACGAGGAAGTGGAACTTTTTGCCGGGTCGGAACAGCCACTCCTGCCGCTTTATACGAGCGCGGACGGCGTCCTCGGTGTCGCGTACGGAAGTCCTGAGCGCCGCGTAGCGCAGGAAGATGTGGCGCGCGTAGTCGGGCGTCTGAAGCATGCCCGGGATCACGCTGTTCTGCCAGAGGTGCATGACCGACGTGTCCGCGATCAGGGAGTTCCACGTCTCCTGCACCGGGCGGTGGCCGGCGGCGAGCTGCCTCCGCCATGAGCGGACGCTGGACTCGAAGCCTTGGAGGCGCGCGTGCAGCTCATCGAATACCTCGGGCTGACCGGTTGCCTTAGCCCAGGCCCGCAGATCCTCCGCCGTCGGGGTCTGCCGACCGTTCTCCAGCTTGCTGACCTTCGACTGCGGCCAGCCGAGCCGTTCGGCGAGAAGTGAACCGGTGAGCCGCTGACCACCAGGGGCGGAGACGCGAAGTTCCCTGAGCCGTGCTCCGAGAGCCGCGCGTGCCGCCTGGAAGTCAGTGCTCACCGGTCAATACACGCTCGCTGTCTCAGTCGGCGGCGGCTACTCCTGCCGCGAACTCCTGGTACTGGACAGCATGGTGCCACGCCGCGTCCCGGACCATGCAGCGCCGTAGCACTTCGGCGGGCTCCGTGATGAGTTCGACATCCACGAGCTGGTCGTCGTCATCGAAGTTGAGCAACGCGACCAGCCGGGAGTCGAAGAGCCAGAAGTCCTCCTCCGGCAGCCGCAGCCGCTCGGCGTCCGCACGCCACAGGTTGCGGATGTCCTCGCCCGAGGCACTGTTGCACTTCGCGCTGTCCAGCAGGTAGAGCTGCCCGGTGGTGGGCGGGTTGTCGACCAGACGGACGCGCTCGTATCGCTTGCCCTGCTCGGTCTGCTTCCGGACGTTCGTGAAGAACGGGTGGTCGCGCTCCGACGGGCTGGAGCCGGTTTCCAGGAACTCCCGGTAGGAGTCGGAGACCTCGTCGCTCGCGTACCGCTTCCTGGTCTCCAGCCGCCACGCCGTGTGCTTGAACCCCGCGAACAGAGCCTCGAACTCGTCCAGGTCGATGATCCGCGCTGCCCGAGTGCGGTCCTTCGGCGCGAAGTCCACCAGCAGGTGACGCGGTACGGCGACCGCTACCTCGCCCTCGGAGAGGTGCTGAAGCTGCGCGACGTCCTCCGGGTCGGTCACCGGCGTGCCCTGCACGATGACCTCACCGCTGTCCAGGTCCTCGTGCACGGCCGGGCAGGCCGAGACATCACTGTTCGTGCCGTTGAACCGTAACCTGCGTGCCATGGGCCTCCGCCTCTCTCGTGGAGCTGTCGGCTCCATGATCCTGGTTCCCGTAGGCGAATGTCGAAGCATGACCAGGGTCGGCGCAAGAATATTCGAGAATAGTCTCTCGTGACTCCCTGCGGCGCCCTCCTAGCTTGGTGTTGCCCTGATGGCCCGTCAGCAGGCCGTCACTCGCAAGACTGATGCCTGGGAAGGAAGTCACTCCATGACCATTGCAAGCCTCGACACGTTCGAGACGCGCACGCCGGACGCCGAGGGGTGGCGGGGCGTTCCGTTCCGCCACCCGAGGGACCTGCCCGCCGCCAGGTCGGCAGCCGACGGCGGCAAGCACGACGGCGGTCCGATGCCGCCCGAGGCGCCGCGCGACCCACAGCCCAGCGGCGGCGGCCAGGACGGCAAGTAACCCACAAGGCCCACGCGCGAGTCGCCGACTCGCGCGTGGGCCGCTCCTTTGCCGAGGCAGGTACCGAAGGGGTCAGGCGGGCGCCGCCCGTCCGTACAGCTCTTCGAGGCCGATGAGCAGTACGTCGACGTCGCCACGGGCCGCCTCGTCCCGCAGCGCGTCACTGAAGCCCGCCGCGCTGAAGCAGGCGAGCGCGCACCGGTCGGCGTCCATGCCGCGCCCGGCGAGGAGTTCCCGCGCCCGCGCGAGCCGTTCCAGGTGGCTGAGCCCCATGACCGTGCCCCACTTGGCCTCGCCGAGCAGACGCACGGTCGGCCTGCTGCCGCCCGAACCGGGTTCGACCACGGCGACGTCGACCTCGATCTGCCGTCGCGCGGCCGGGTCGGTCACCACCCCGCTGCCCACCTGGCCCAGGGCCGAGCCGACCAGCGACCGTCCGGGCCCCAGCACGTACTCCCGGCACATCGCCTCGAAGTGCGGCCCGGCCACCTGGGCCGCGAAGCGCTCCGCCGACTGCGCCCACACGTCCGCCGCCTGGCCGCTCTCCAGCCGGGCCCAGGCGGGTCGCATCACGGCCTCGTAGAAGGTGATCAGCGGCTCGGTGATGCGGTACTGCGACTTCCCGGCCCGGAAGACGTCCGCTTCGCGCGCGAGCAGGTGGCTGTCTTCCAGCACGTTGAGAGGGTGCGAGATGTCCACCGACTTGCGGCCGATGTACCCGGCGATGCCCCCTCGGGTCGTGTTGCCCTGGGCCACGGCGGCCAGGACGGAGTGATACAGCGCGGTGTCCCGGATGTCCGCCTCCTCGGCGAGCAGGTACCGCGCCTCGCGGAAGAGCGGGCTGAAGGGGGACAGGACCGTACGGCAGATCCAGTCGTCGAACTCCTCCAGGCCACCGGGCACGTCGTCCGCCAGGAACTGCCGCCGGTACGCGGGTGTGCCGCCGACCACGGCGTGGAGCCGGGCCGCGAGGGCGGGATCGCCGGTGACCTCCCAGAAGTCGGCGGCCGCCCGGTACCCGAAGGGCCGCACGATCAGTTCCAGCTGCGCCCGGCCCCGCAAGGGCGCGCTGCTCGCCAGCAGCCCGCCCATGACGGACATCGCCGATCCGCACAGCAGCAGCCTCATCCGGCTCTCGGCGACCTGGAAGCGGTCGATCTCCCGCTGGATCAGGGACGGCAGCTCCGGAGCGCTCTTCGCCAGGTACGGGAACTCGTCGATGACCACGAGCAACGGCGCGTCCCCGTTCCGAGGCGCGGCGAGCCCGAAGAGGTACGAGATCGCGTCGTCCCAGGTGGCGAAGGAGAACGGAGCCGGTGACCCCAGATGATCGGCGAGGGCCGCCGCGAACTGGCGCAGCGACTCGGTCTCTGTCGCCGCCGTGGCGCCGAAGTAGAAGCCCCCGAACTGCTCGACCAGAGCGCGTAGCAGGTACGTCTTGCCCATCCGTTGTCTGCCGCTGACGATCCCGAGCATGGCGTGCGGCAGGGGCCGGTTCACGAAGGCCGCGAGGCCGTCCCACTCGGCGTCGCGGTCGAAGACGTGCGGCTGCTTGCTGGGACGTGTACGACGCTGCACGGCGCTCGCCTCTTAGGAGTACACTTCTAAGGAGTGTACTCCTAACCCCCTCGGCGGGCGCGGCCATCGGTTCGGCTCCTCCGCAGGCATTGCCTGCGACCGCTATCGTGGCAGGCGAGACGGCCGACAGGGAGAGCCGCGATGACAGCCGCCCATGACTACAGCGATCTGTACGACATCATCGAGCGCCTTGAGCCTGAGCAGGTGGAGGAACTGCGTCGGCACGCCTTGCGCCTGGTGAAGGAACCTCCGCCGAGTCGATTCCGCGTTCTGAGAAGCTTCGACGGGCCGTCTACCGATCTGGGGGCCAAGCGCTAAAGACATCGCCCCATGAGGAGCTCGGCGAAGCCGCGGCCTCGGTCAGTGGGGTGCTGGCAAGGTCGGAGAGCTGATCGATGACATCCACGACCGTCCTGCTTACCCCTCGCGTTCGATGGTCTCGAAGATGTCCGAGTCGGTCTGCCGGTGCCACTCGGGCATGCTGTCCCAGTCTGCGACAAAGCTGGGCTTCGGCTCGGCGAAGTGCTTGTGAATCTGGGCGATCCAGCACAGGGCGACGAACCGGCCCTTCTGTTCCCGAGACAGCTTGGCGGTGCCGCCGCCGCTGATCTCGATGAAGTTCTTCACCTGCTCGAATACGGCAGAGGCGGCGTGGCGTTCCCACTCCGGAGTCTGCTCCCACGGAGCGATGTACCCGGGTTTGGGCTCGCCCGGGTAGTGCTTCCTGACTCCGGCGATCCACGCTTCGCGGAAGATTCGACCCTGTCCGTCGTCCAACGTAGGTTCCCTCCCTGGTCACTTCTGCACGTGGCCCCGCATGGCCCCGCTCGCCGATCGTCAGCGGCGCGGCCCCGGGCGGCGCGCTGCTTCCCGGTGCCGGGACCACAGGGCGGGCTGTATGACCGTGCGGGCGCGCTCGTAGAGGGCTGCTGCGGTGTGGTTCCTGGTGTACGGGCTGATGAGGGAGAGCATGGTCAGCACTCGCTCGTCGCCCCGGCCTGACTGGATGGTCCGGTAGCTGTCCAGCGCCCTGTCCCACGTCCCGCACGCTTCCTCCAGAAAGCCGACGGAGAAGTGGCGCTCCGCCAGGAGGAAACCGTTCAGAACCTGGTTCCTGTTGAGCGAACGGCTGCGACGCAGCCGGTTGGATTCCTCCAGGCTTTCCGCGGATTTGCGGGTGTTTCCGGCGAAGTGCTGGACATGCGACACCACGTACATGTGCGACGAGTGGTAGTAAGAGCCGAACCTCTTCTCCTGAGGCCCGGCTTTTCCAAGAGCCGTCTCGGCTTCGTTCACGTACTTCGCCGCGCTTCGCCGGTCGCCGATCTGCGCGGCGGCGTGAGCGCGCTGACCCGCGACAAATGCGCGCATGCGGGGGTCCGTCTCTTCCGGTAGCAAGGTGGCGGCGGCATCGGCCAGCCACATCGCCCGCGGTCCCTGCCCCAGGTCGACGGCCTGAAAGCTCATGGTCCGCAGCGTCGCGCAGTGCATCAGGCGGTCCTCCGCCGCTGCGGACAGTTCGAGGGCCTTGACGTAATACTGGGCGGCCAGCCCGTGGAGCCGTTCGTCCCAGGCCATGTAGCCGGTGCGGTAGCAGAGGTCGGCGGCGGCCGAGAACATCGCCTTGCGCACGTGGTCCGGCGCCTCGGCCCGGAGGCATGGTGCGACCATCTCGACCAGTACGTGCGCGGCCCAGGGGCGGGCGTAGCGTCCGCCACGTTCGTCGTCCATGTCCGAGACTCGCTTGGTGACATCGAGAACCGCGTCGACATCCGGTAATCCGATGCGGCGTGTCCGTCCGGTCTTGACGGTGTCCATTCGCCCCGCGATGTCGTCCCAGGCAGGAATGGCGAGAGCAGCGGGGTACAGACTGGCGCTCAGGACGCCGCGACGTGAAGGATGCATGTCTCTCCCGGCGAGATCGACCAACCCCTCCACGATATCCGCACAGTCGTTCGGTTCACCCTTCGGTGGGACAAGGCCCAGCTCGGCATAGGTGACCGGGCGGCCCAGCCCGCGTGCGAACGCCTCCCGGATCAGGGGCCGGGTCTCTTCCATCGGGACGTGCCCGTGAAGCCAATGGGCGACTGACTGGCGGTGGTAGTTCGTGGGTGTGCCGCGCTCGGTGCCGATGCGGTTGACCGTCAGGGCGAGCTGACGGTGTGTCCAGTCGGTCTCGTTCAGCAGCTCCTGCATGGCCTTGTTCGGTACTCGCTTCGCCATCGTTCCCCTGACTCCCGAACGCCGCAGAGCGTTTGTCAGCGCTTGCCTGCTGCTTGCGCCGAAGCCGTACCGCCCGCCGTCACGGCCCGGTTACCTATTGCACACGAAGCCCACCGCTCAGCGTAGAGCGCAGGAGGAGGTTCCCCCGTGGGGAGTATGCCGTCAACCGAGGTTGACCTTCAGGCCGTCGCGGCCAGGCTGACCAAGGAGTTCCGCGACGCCGCGCCCCACGGTTTCGAGGTGACCGTACGGGCCCGCCGGATCGAGCACTTCGAGCTTCACCAGCGGCCGGGAGGCGACTTCGTGCCCGAGCCCCGTCCGGAGCGGGACCACCTGCTGCCGACCGAGCACGCCCTCGACGCGCAGCACGCCCTCGACTCCCTGGAGTCCGCGCTCGCGCGGCTGGGGCTCGTGCTGCCCGGCGCGTACGTCTCGCCGACCTGCGCGACGTGCCCGCCCGGCGCCGGGGCCCGGATCTGCCTGGGGAACCTGGACGCCGACGAGGCGCGGGCCTGGGCCGCGGCGATCCGGGAGGTGACGGAGCCGTGAGCGGGGGGCGGGGCCGGGGGCCCGGGTTCGTGCCCGCGCCGGGGGAGCTGGTGACCGACACCGAGCACGACCGCGTCGGCGTCGCCCGCGCGTGGGACGGCCGGACGCTGACCCTGAAGGCCCCGGCCGGTGGGGAGCTGTGGGAGACCGAGGAGTTCCGGCGGCCGACGCCGAGCGAGGCGCTGCGCGCGCGGGTCGCCGAGGAGAACCGGGACAGCCGTTGGGGGCTGCGGTGAAGGCGGCCTTACGCGCACGGATCGGCGACCGCGCGCTCCGACTCAGCCCCTGGTGGCACCTGCGCGGCCAGTGGACATCGGCCGTACGCCTGGTCAGCCCCCGGCGGCGGCGCGTCTACGCCGAGATCGCCGAGATCGCCGACATCGCGGGGGAGGTCGCCCAGGAAGTCGCGGAGCCGGACGCCACCGGGCCCGGCGGCGGCTCGGCGGTGCGGTGGTACGCCGCCGACGGGTTCGGCCCCGGCGAACGCGCCCTCCTCGCCGTCGTCTTCGGGCCCGACGCGGTCCGCCGGGTCCGCGCCGCGCGGGACGGGGAGGACCCGGCATGACGCGCCTGCTACCGGCCCCCGGAACCGGAGCCCACCGCAGGCCGCGCACGTCCCGGTGGCTTCCCGCGCTGCGGCGCGGGCTCGCGGTCCTGCGCGCCGCGGGGCCCGGCGTCGCCGTCCTGGTGGGCCTGGTCGCCCTGGTCGTCGGCGTGGGAACCCTCGCCGTGCTGGCGGACCCGTACCAGTCATGAGCCGGATCGACGTCCTGCGCGTGGACGCCCGCACGATACGCGTCGGAGACGTGGTGCCCGTGGGCGGGCGGCGGCGCGCGGTGGTGGACATGGCCGCCCGGACGCGCGGGAAGCTGCTCACCCTTGAGGACGGGCGGACCTTCCTGCTCGCCGAGGGGCGGTTCCTCAAGGCCCGGCGGACGGCTCCCTGAGCCCCCGCCTGGCGCGCGTACGCCGGGTGCGTACGTGCCGACAGCTCCCGTTCCGGCCGCCGGGGACAGCGGCCGGAACGGGACCCGGCGTCCCTCGGCGGGGCGCGCGTGAGCCGAGTGAGCGCCGCTCGGGCTCCCGCCCCGCCTGCCCGCCTCCCCCGGCGCGCCTGGCCTGAGGCGCGCGGCGGGCGCCGCCGCCCTCGTCGGCGGTGAGGGACGAAAGGGGGCGCCGGGCACTGCCTTTCGCCCGGCGCCCCCGCTCGTTTGCGCCTCGGCCCGCCCGGCGCCCCCGAGCGTTTGCGCCTCGGCCCGTTTGCACCTCGGCCTGCTCGCGCTCCCGGCCGCTTGCGACCCGTCCTCGCCGGTCCCGCCGTCCCGCGCGGGCCGACAGCCCGTCGCGCCTGCCGGGGAGGACCGGCACGCCTAGTCCGTGATGCCCAGGTCCGCCCGCATGACGCCGCGCATCGCCGACAGCCGGGGCTCGACGTGCTTCAGCTCGGCCAGCGCGCCCTCGGCCGTCTCGCCGTCGCGCGCCCGCCCCCGGTCGATCCGCTTGGCCGTCGCGTCGATCTCCGCGAGCACGGCGTTCACGTCGCGGGAGGCGGCCAGGACGCGCTCGGGCACGATCATCTGCGCCTCGGCGTAGCGGTCGCGGTAGTCGCGGCGGGCTTCTTCGAGCTGGTTGCGGTCCTCGTCGGTGTACACGCCGTCCCGGATGCGGTGCAGCGCGTCCTTCAGAAGGGTGTGGAACTGCCGGGAGGCGCGGTTCATCGCCGTATAGGCGGCCCGGCGGTCCTCGAAGCGACGGCGGCGGTCCTCGGCCCGCAGCTCCTCGGCGCGCTGACGGGCCATCGCCCGGTGGCTCAGCGCGGGGGCGAAGAGGGTTCCGAGCACCCCGACGGCAGCGGTGAGCATGGCGACGATGGCGGTGGACACGACAAGGACCCTAGCGCCCTCCCGGTCGGCGTACCGGCCGGTTGCATCGGGGCGAACGGCGAGAGAACGGAAGCCGGTGATCATTCCCTGGCAAGCCGGTACGGGCTCGTGCGAGACGGGGCGGTCCCGTACGGAGTGGTACGGCAAGGCGATCGGGCCAGGGGTAGTGACATACCGCTTAGTCGGGCTGCACAATCGGCGGTGGTTTTCTACTCACCCGTAACCGAAACCGAAGCCAGGAGGGCCCCCGGTGCTCAGTACGATGCAGGACGTACCGCTGACCGTGAGCCGCATACTCGCGCACGGGACCACTGTGCACGCCTCGGCCCAGGTCACCACCTGGACCGGTGACGGAGCGCCGCAGCGCCGCTCGTTCCGGGAGGTCGGCGGGCGGGCGGCCCGGCTCGCGCACGCCCTGCGGGACGAACTGGGGGTGACCGGGGACCAGCGGGTGGCCACCCTGATGTGGAACAACGCCGAGCACCTTGAGGCGTACCTGGCCGTGCCCTCCATGGGCGCCGTCCTGCACACCCTGAACCTGCGCCTGCCCCCGAACCAGCTCGCCTGGATCGTGGGCCACGCCGCCGACCGCGTGATCCTCGTCAACGGCAGCCTGCTGCCGCTGCTCGCGCCGCTGCTGCCCGTACTGGAGCCCGTCGAGCACGTCGTGGTCGCGGGCCCCGGCGACCGGTCCGTGCTGGAGGGCTCGCGCGTGCGGGTGCACGACTACGAGGAGCTGATCGCGGGCCGTCCGGACCACTACGACTGGCCCGAGACCGACGAGCGCTCCGCCGCGATCCTGTGCTACACCTCCGGCACCACCGGCGACCCCAAGGGCGTCGCCTACAGCCACCGGTCCGTCTACCTGCACTCGATGCAGGTCAACAGCGTCGAGGGCTTCGCGCTGTCCCCGGCCGACACGATCCTGCCGGTCGTGCCGATGTTCCACGTCAACGCGTGGGGCACCCCGCACGCCGCGTTCATGGTGGGCGCGTCGCTGCTGATGCCGGACCGCTTCCTCCAGCCCGCTCCGCTCGCCGAGATGATCGAGACGGTACGGCCCACCACCGCGGCCGCCGTGCCCACCATCTGGCAGGGGCTGCTCGCCGAACTGGAGGCCAAGCCGCGCGACGTCTCCAGCCTGGGCCACGTGGTCGTCGGCGGGGCGTCCTGTCCGCCGTCGCTGATGACGGCGTTCGAGGAGCGGCACGGCATCCGCATCGTCCACGCGTGGGGCATGACGGAGACCTCGCCGCTGGGCACGGTCTGCCACCCCCCGATCGGCCTGTCCCAGGAGGAGGAGTGGACCTACCGCGTCACCCAGGGCCGCCTCCCCGCCTCGGTCGAGGCCCGGCTGGCCGGGCCCGACGGGAGCTTCCTGCCCTGGGACGGCCGGTCGGCGGGCGAGCTGGAGGTGCGCGGGCCGTGGATCGCGGGCTCGTATTACGGCGGCGCGGGGGCCGAGCCGCTGCGCCCGGAGGACAAGTTCAGCCCGGACGGCTGGCTGCGCACCGGTGACGTGGGCACCATCACCGCGGACGGCTTCCTGACCCTGACCGACCGGGCCAAGGACGTCATCAAGTCGGGCGGCGAGTGGATCTCGTCCGTCGAGCTGGAGAACCACCTGATGGCCCACCCGGAGGTCGCCGAGGCCGCGGTGGTGGCCGTCCCCGACGAGAAGTGGGGCGAGCGGCCGCTGGCCACGGTGGTCCTGCGGGAGGGCGGCACGGTCGGCCTGGAGGGGCTGCGGGAGTTCATCGCGGGACGGGTGGCGCGCTGGCAGGTGCCGGAGCGCTGGGCGTTCGTGCCGGTCGTGCCGAAGACGAGCGTGGGCAAGTTCGACAAGAAGGTGATCCGCAAGCAGTACGCGGACCAGGAGCTGACCGTGACGTACCTGGGGGCTCCGGCCGCGCGGTAGGCGACCGTACGGGGACGGCCGCCGCCTCGGCGCGGCCCGCGTGAGGTCCCGGGGGCGTGCCCCCGGGACCTCACGCGTTCCCTCCGGGGGCGGTACGGGACGGTGTCAGCGGCCGCGCCGCCTCGTCGGCGTGCTCAGGTCTTCGCGGTGTTCAGGTCGCAGGCCCCGATGGCGCCCGCCGCGGTGAGGAGTTCGAGCTGGGTGAGCATGCCGCGGGCGATTTTCGACGTGTCCTGGTAACTTCCGCCGTCCGAGCCGATGAACCGCCGGTACTGGCGGCTGTGCGGCTTGTTGTCCTTGAAGAAGTTTCCGTAGTACTCGAAGGGCATATCGGTGTCGTGGTTGATCACGAACCACTCCTGCCCCTTGGCGGTGTTGGTCATCGTGATCCGGGCGTACTTCGTGGAATCCTTGACGTTCCTGATCGTGGCGCGGCCATCTCTGCCGCTGACGCTGCTCTTCCAGCTCTTGACCTCGCACCGATAGCCCATGTGGGTCCACACGACCTCGTCGCCGCCCTGGGCGTGGACACCGCCCGCCTGGGCGCCGGTGGCCAGCAACGGGAGCAGCAGGGCGCCGCCCGCGGCGGCTATACAGAGTTTGGAGACGACCCGGTTCAATTCTTCCCTTTCCTCGCCGTCCTGGACGGCGCAGTGACCATGCCGGATTCGGGCGGTGTGCCGTTTTCACGGACGCGGCCCCGGCGACTCGCCCGAATGGTGCCAGGCCCTGCTCTTTCCCGGTCCGCCTTTCGGCGTCCCCGATCCGGATATCGGCGCCTGGCCTGTCCTCACATGGTGGAGGTACGGCGTCCTGTTGTCGTTGGCGCCGGGAACACACCTTGCTTGACCGTCCGTTCACGCGCCGCCGCGCCGCCGCGCGGACGGCCGACCGGGCTGAGCGCCCACCCGGGCCCAGGCGGGCGCTCACCTCGGCGGCACCGGGCAACAGGTGGTCATCGTGTACCAGGCGACGGCCGGAAGCCCCCGCCGGGCCGGCGGCGCGGCCGGGTCCGGCGGGGGCTGGTGTGAACGGCTCACCGCCCGCTCAGCGGGGGACGACGGGCTCCTGGAGTTCCGTCACCCATCCGGACTGGTCGTCGTCCGGAGTCGCGACCAGGTAGACCTCGCGCGACATCCCGGTGGAGCGGTAGTTGTGCGTCTCCACCCACTGCGCGATGGCCTGGTAGGTGGACAGGACCCCGGCCATGGGCCCGTGGTGGACCACGGTCGCGGCCTCGATCTCCGGCAGGTCCACGATCGCGAACCCGCGCGCGTCGCCCGGTTCCGCCGAGACCGGGACCGCGGCGTGGACCACCAGGCCCTCGTCGCTGTCCGGCGCGGGCTCGTAGTAGGCGATGGCGGGCTCCCGCGGGGTGACCCCGGCCGCCTCCAGGCGCTCGAACAGCTGCTCGTAAAGCGGTTCGATGACCGCCGCGATGTCCTCGTTGGTGTCCTTCGCGGCGACGCCCGTCAGCTCGGCGACCCGTACGGCGGGCACGGTCTTGATCACGACCTCGTCTGTGGGCATGCGGCCCTCCCTTTCGATGGTCCGGAGTCTCGCCTCGACGCCGGCCAGGCGTCTCGCGTCGGCCGCCGCCCGCTCCGCGAGCTCGGCGCGCCGCAGGCGCAGCATCCCGTGCAGTTCCTCGGCGCTCACCTGCTCGTCCAGCAGGGTGGCGACCTGCTGGAGGGTGAAGCCGAGGTCCTTGAACGCGACGATGCGGTTGAGGCGGGCCAGCTGCGCGGCCTCGTACCAGCGGTACCCGGTGAACGGGTCGGTACGGGCCGGCGACAGCAGGCCGATGGCGTCGTAGTGCCGCAGCATCCGAACCGATACACGGCCGTGCCGGGCGAAATCTCCGATGGTCAACATGACGCGTCCTACTGCACCGCCTCACACGGCGTCAGGGTCAAGGCCGGTCGGGTCGGCCGCCGCCCGGATGCGCCGCGACCCGTCTCCCGCGCGTGCGGCCGTCCGTCCGCGCGTGCCGCCGTCCGTCCGCGCGTGCGGCCGTCCAACCGCGCGTGCCGCCGTCCGCACGCGCGTGCGGCCGTCCGCTGCCGTCGCCGGTACGCGCGGGGCGTCGGCACGCGGGGTGCCGGTACGCGCGAGGCGTCAGGCCGTACGGGTCCTCAGTTGGTGCCGATCTTCGCCAGCAGGTCCACGATGCGCGTCTGCACCTCCGTGCTCGTGGAGCGCTCCGCCAGGAACAGCACCGTCTCCCCCGAGCCGAGCCGCGAGAGCTGGTTCGGGTCGATGTCGGCCGAGGTGTAGACGACGAGCGGGGTCCGGTTGAGCAGGCCGTTGCCGCGCAGCCAGTCCACGACCCCGGCGCGGCGGCGGCGGACCTGCATCAGGTCCATGACGACCAGGTTGGGCCGGGTCTGCGCGGCCAGGTTCACCGCCTCCGCGTCCACCGCCGCGCGGGCGACCTGCATGCCGCGCCGCTCCAGCGTCGCGGTCAGCGCGCCCGCGATCGGCTCGTGCTCCTCGATGAGCAGGACCCGCGGCGGGTGCTGCTCGCTGTCGCGCGGGGCGAGCGCCTTCAGCAGCACGGCCGGGTCGGCCCCGTACGCCGCCTCCCGGGTGGCCTGGCCCAGGCCCGCCGTCACCAGCACCGGGACCTCGGCGGCCACCGCCGCCTGGCGCAGCGACTGGAGGGCGGTGCGGGTGATCGGGCCGGTGAGCGGGTCCACGAACAGCGCCGCCGGGTACGCGGCGATCTGCGCGTCGACCTCCTCGCGCGAGTTGACCACCACCGGCCGGTAGCCGCGGTCGGAGAGCGCCTGCTGGGTGGAGGCGTCGGGCGCGGGCCAGACGAGCAGGCGGCGCGGGTTGTCCAGCGGCTCGGGCGGCAGCTCGTCGTCGCGGGGCTCGGGCGGCGCGGGGTGGTGGTCGACGACCTCGACGGCGCCGCCCGGGCCGTCGAGCGGTTCCGGGCCCTCGGCGCCCTCGTCGGGCGCGCCGATGGCGAAGGCCCTGCCGCCGCGGTGCGGGGAGCCCAGCGGGCCGGATCCGCCGTGCGGACCGCCCCGGCCGCCGAGTCCGCCCGGACCGGCGTGCGGGGTGCCGGGTCCGCCGGGCGCTCCGCCCGGCGGGGCGCCGAGGCCGCCCAGGGTGTCGCCCGGGCCGCCGCCGTACGGGGCCGGGCCGCCGGGAGGGCCGGGCTGCGGCCGGGGCCGCTGTCTGGACGCCTGCTGGAACTCCGGCGCCCCGTCCGTGCCCTGCCCCGTCTCGCCGGGCTCGGGCCGGGCCGCCAGCTTGCGGCGCCTGCCGGAGGCGGCGGGCGTGCCGCCGGACGGGGTCGGCTGCTGCTGCGGGTCCTGCGGGCCGTACGGGCCCTGGTGGTCCTGGCGCGGCGCCTGGCCCGGCNGGCCGTACGGGCCCTGGTGGTCCTGGCGCGGCGCCTGGCCCGGCTGCTGCTGGTCGGGCCTGTGCTGCTGGTCGGGCCTGTGCTGCTGGTCGGGCCGGTGTGGCTGGTCGGGCCGGGGCGGGTACGGCTGCTGGGGCTGCTGCCCGCCGCCCCGCTGCGTGAACGGCACGCCCTGCCCGAGCGTGCGCACGCTGATCGCCCGGCCGTGCGAGGCGTCGGAGCCGCGGGCCGCGCCCGGCGCCGCCGGTGCTCCGGGCACGCCCGGCGCGCGCGGGTCCGCGGGCGCCG
>NZ_JAVSCF010000140.1:0-16662 GCF_031932565.1 Streptomyces sp. B1866 | reverse complement strand
CGCCGGGCGCCGCCGGTCGGGCGGGGTCCCCGCGGCGCGAGGCGCCGGGCTCCGGGTTGCCGCGCGGCCTTTCCCTTCCCGTGACCGGTCGGCCGCCCGCGCGGGCGGCCGCCGGGGCGCGGGCCGCTTCGGGCCCGAGGGCCGGGTCTGAGAACCCGCGGGCCGGGTACCCGGGGCGCATGGCCGGGACCAGGACACCGCACCGGCGGCCCGCGCGGGCGGACGGCCCCGAGGCCCCCGCCCCCGAGGACGCCTACGACGCCGGCCCCTTCCTGCCCTCCGGCGGCGAGGCCGCTGCCGGGTCCGCGAGCGCGCGGCTGGCCGCCCTGCGGGAGGCGGCCGCCGGGTGCAGGGGCTGCCCGCTGCACCGGGACGCGACGCAGACCGTCTTCAGCTCCGGGGACGCCGGCGCGCGGATCGTGCTCGTCGGCGAGCAGCCCGGCGACCAGGAGGACCGGCGCGGGCAGCCGTTCGTGGGGCCCGCGGGCCGGGTGCTGGCGCGCGCGCTGGACGAGGCGGGGATCGACCCCACGGAGACCTACGTCACCAACGCCGTCAAGCACTTCAAGTTCGGGTACGTCGAGGGCTGCGGCAAGCGGCGCATCCACAAGCCGCCGAGCCTGCGCGAGATGACCGCGTGCGGCCCGTGGCTGGCCGCCGAGCTGGCCGCGGTCGACCCGGAGGTGGTCGTCGCCCTGGGCGCCACGGCGGGCAGGGCGCTGCTCGGCTCCGGGTTCCGGGTGACCCGGGCGCGCGGGGTGCCGCTGCCGCTGCCCGCCGAGGCCGAGGCCCCGGTCGCGGCGACCGTACGGGACGACGGCCGCGCGCGGGTCGTCGCCACCATTCATCCTTCGGCCGTACTGCGCGCGGACGACCAGGAGGCGGCGTACCGGGGTCTGGTGTCCGACCTGCGGGTGGCCGCCGAGGTGCTGGGCTGACCGGGGGCCCGCGCGGGCGGCGTGCTTCACTGGTGGGGCAGGACCTACCGGCAGAAAGAAGGCGAGCGGTGTCCCTGAAGCCGTCCCTGAAGCCGAGCGCGGCGTTCCGCTACACCCTGATGCGCCTGGGGATCTTCGCGGGCTGCTTCCTGGCCGTCTGGGGCCTGGTGGCGCTGCGCGTGCTGCCGTCCGGGCTGGGCGACTCGAATCTCTTCTGGGTGGCGCTGCTGTCCCTCGTCGTCTCCGCACCGCTCAGCCTGGTGCTGCTGCGCAGGCAGCGGGACGCGATGGCGGCCGAGGTGGCCGCGCGCGTGGACCGGATGAAGGAGCGGCTGGCGGCGAACCAGAGCCAGGAGGACGGCGCGTAGGTCCCGCGCCCGCGGGCCCGCGTTCCGCTCTCCGTACGCGCGTGCGGACCGTACACGTGCCCGTGCGCCGTCCGTACCAGAGGCCGTACGGGCCCGGCGCCGCCCGCGCGGGCGGCACGGTGCCGCACCCTCCGCGCCGTACCGCGCCCCCGCGCGGGAGATCCGGTCCCGCGCCGCGCACGGCGGCCCGTACGCGCGAAGAGGCCCGCGCGGAGCGGAACAGCGCTGCCGGGCCCGGATGTTAGCTTGTACGACATGATGACAGCAGCGCCCCGTGTTCCCGCGAGCGTGCCGCTCGTGGCGCGCCTGCACGTCGATCTCTGCCGCCGCCCGTCGGCGGCCTGTCGCGGCCGCTGAACCCGCCGCGCGGCCCCGCGTGCCGCGCCCTCTCGCACGGCGCGCGCACGGCGGCCCTCCCGCGCGGCACGGCAGCCCGCGCACCCCCAGCGAACCGGCCGGCCCCGGAGCACCCCTCGGTCAGCCGCCGGGCGCTGTCCGCCCGCGGCCGGACCGGCCGCGGGTCCTTCCGCCCGCTTCCACCGGAGTGTGCCTGGTGACGTCCACCCCCACAACGCCGCCGTCCAGACCCGCCCGCCGCCTGCCCGCCCTGGCGAAGGCGCTGAGAATTCCCTTCTGGGCGCAGATACTCGCCGGTCTCGCGCTGGGCGTCCTGCTCGGCTGGGCCGCGCGGGACGGCGACGTCGACTGGCTGGTCACGACGCTCGACAAGATCGGTTCGATCTTCGTCCAGCTGCTGAAGCTCGCCGTCGCCCCGCTCGTCTTCTTCGCCATCCTGGTGTCCGTCACCAACCTGCGGAACGTCGGCAACGCCGCCCGGCTGGCCACCCGCACCCTGCTGTGGTTCATGGCCACCTCGCTCGTCGCGGTCGCCATCGGCCTGGCGATCGGCCTGGTCACCGACCCGGGCGCGGGCACCGGGCTGACCCCGAAGGACGGCGCCGAGCCCCAGCACACCGGCTCCTGGATCGACTTCCTGACCGGGATCGTGCCCACCGACGTCGTCACGCCCTTCACCGAGCTGGACGTGCTCCAGATCGTCTTCCTGGCCGCCGTGGCGGGCGTCGCCGCGCTGCGGCTCGGCGACCGCGCCCAGCCGATCCTGACCTTCAGCCAGGCCGTCCTCGAACTGCTCCAGAAGGCCCTGTGGTGGGTCATCCGGCTCGCTCCGCTGGGCACGCTCGGGCTGATCGGGTACGCCATCGCCGAGTACGGCTGGGACCTGATCGACCAGTACGCCACCTTCACCGCCGACATCTACATCGGCTGCGCCCTGGTGCTGTTCGGCGTCTACCCGCTGCTGCTGTGGACCGTCGCCCGCGCCGACCCGCTGCGGTTCTTCCGCGGCGCCTGGCCCGCCATCCAGCTCGCCTTCGTCTCCCGCTCGTCGGTGGGCACGATGCCGGTCACGCAGCGGGTCACCGAGCGGCTGGGCGTGCCGAAGGAGTACGCGTCCTTCGCCGTGCCCTTCGGCGCCACGACGAAGATGGACGGCTGCGCCTCCGTCTACCCGGCCCTCGCCGCCGTTTTCGTCGCCCAGGTCTTCGACGTGCCCCTGGACGTCGGCGACTACCTGCTGATCGTCTTCGTGTCGGTGGTCGGCTCGGCCGCCACGGCGGGCCTGACCGGCGCGACGGTGATGCTGACGCTGACCCTGTCGACCCTGGGCCTGCCGCTGGAGGGCGTCGGCCTGCTGGTGGCCATCGACCCGGTGCTGGACATGATGCGCACGGCCACCAACGTGGCCGGGCAGGCCGTCGTCCCCGTCCTGGTCTCGGCGCGGGAGGGCATCCTGGACCGCGCGGCGTACGACAGCGCGGCCGGTGCCGGCATCGCCGACGCGGACGCCGGACCGGAGCGGGCGGGGGCGGCGGCGTAGCGGCCGTCCGCCGCCTCGGCCGCCCCGGGCCCCGGGGGATCCGGCGAAGGCAAAGGGCTGTGGGACGGCCGGGACCGCGTCCGGGCTGGACCCGGAGGCGGCGGAGACCCCGGGCGCCGGGTCAGGCGGCCGGTGCCTCCGCCGGGTCCGTGCTCTCCGCGGTCTCCGCCGCGTCCGGGTCCTGGATGCGGCGCCAGGGCCGCTCCTGCTCCAGCGCGAACGCGACCTCCAGCAGCGTCCGTTCGTCCCCGTGCCGCCCGGACAGGTGCACGCCGACCGGCAGGCCCGCGTCCGTGACGCCCCCGGGCAGCGACAGGCCCGGCGCGCCGGACACGTTGTGCAGTGGCGTGAAACCGACGTAGTCCACGAGCCGTTCGAGCAGGTCGTCGAAGGGCACGCGCGGGCTGAGGTGGCCCAGCCGCGGCGTGGTGTGGGTCAGGACGGGCGAGACCACCACGTCGTACGGGCCGAACGTCTCGGCGTACGCGCGGCGCACCGCGCCCAGCCGGTACAGCGTCCCCGGCGTGCCCAGGGCCCGGCGCAGGTACAGCGCGCGCAGGCCGCGGGTGAGGCCGTCGAGCCGCCGCGCGTCGAAGCCGGGGTGGAGGCGCTTGCCGAACGTGCTGATGAGGAACGACAGCAGGCCCCAGTAGGCCACGAAGTCCCGTACGAAGCCCGGGCCGACCGGCAGCGCGGCCGGTTCGACCCGGTGGCCCAGCTTCTCCAGGGCCCGCGCGGTGGCCTCCACGGCCGCGCGCGTGGGCGCGTCGATCGGGGCGCCGTTGACGGTCTCCAGGATCAGGCCCACCCGCAGGCGGCGGTCGGAGGGGCCCTCGACCAGCTCCAGCGCGGGCAGGGCGGGATTGCGCCAGTACCGGTCGGCGGCGGCGAAGAACGCGGCGGTGTCGCGCACCGAGCGGGTGACCACGCCCTCGGCCACCACGTTGATGGGCAGGCCGCGCCCGACCTCGCCGTCGACCAGGCGGCCCCGGGTCGGCTTCAGGCCCACCAGGCCGCAGCAGGCGGCGGGGATGCGGATCGAGCCGCCGCCGTCGTTGGCGTGCGCCAGCGGCACGGCGCCGGAGGCGACCAGGGCGGCCGCGCCGCCGGAGGACGCGCCGCAGGAGTAGCCGGTGTGCCAGGGGTTGCGGGTCGGCCGGTCCTCGGCGAACTCGGTGCTGGCGTTGAGCCCGAACTCCGGCATCCGGCTCTTGCCCAGCACCGTGAAGCCCGCGCTGAGGAACTGCCGCGCGAACGCGCCGTGCCGGGCCGCCGGGTGCGGCACGACGGCCCGGGAGCCGTGCCCGGTGGGCATGCCGCGCACGGCGGTGTTGTCCTTCACGTAGGTCGGCACGCCCGCGAACGGGCCCTCGGCGGCGGGCCCGGACGGCTCGGTCGGCGTCTCGGCGTCGTACACCACCGCGTTCAGCCGCGGGTCGACCTTCGCCACGCGCGCGGCGGCGGCCTCGGCGGCCTCCCGGGGGCTGACCTCGCGCCCGCGGATCAGGGCCGCGAGGGCCACGGCGTCGTGGTCGGCGAGGGCGTCGTCGCCGAAGGCGTGCACCCGACTGGCTGTCATGCCGGTCCTCCCAGGTCCGTCGTGTCCCTCTTCGTCCGTCTTCGTTCGTCGCGGGGTCGGTGCTGTCCGGTGCTGTGCCGGTGCCGTGCCGGTGGGGGAGCGCGTCGGCGTGAACACCGGCGCGACGGCGCGCGACTGATGCCGCCAAGGCCCGGCAGTTCGCAGAATGGCACCTACATATATCCACGTCAACGCTCAGGGACGGCGACTGGCGGAACGGCCCCGCGGCGGCCCGGAGATGTCCCGGTTCGATGTCCCGGCGGCGGGCCGGGCGGTATCACCCGTTCGCATGCCAGGGGGCGCCGGGCCCACCGGCAGGTCTCCGCTGCACGTAGGCTGGGCGCGGAGTCGGTGTGCTCGGGGGGTCGGGCGAAGGGGGCGGTCTGGCATGGGCGGTACGGCGAGGGCCAAACGCATGCCGAGGGCGGTGCGCGAGCAGCAGATGCTCGACGCCGCCGTACGCACGTTCGCGCAGCGCGGATACCGCAAGGCGTCGATGGACGACATCGCGGAGCGGGCCGGGGTGTCCAAACCGCTGGTCTACCTCTACCTGCACTCCAAGGAAGAGCTGTTCCGGTCCTGCATCCGGCGGGAGTCGGCGGCGCTCGTGGCGGCCGTGACCGCGTCCATCGAGACCGGCGCGCCCCCGGACCGGCAGCTGTGGAGCGGGCTCCAGGGCTTCTTCCGGCACACCGCCGAGCACCCGGACGGGTGGACGCTGCTGCACGTCCAGGCCCGCACGCACGGCCGGGCCTTCGCGCGCGAGGTCGCCGCGCTGCGCACGGAGATCGTGGACCTGGTGACCCGGCTGATCGCCGCCGCCGTACGGGACTCCGGGACCGCCACCGAGTCGCCGCTGGTCGCCCAGGAGGTCTCCGGCCTGGCGCACGCGCTGGTCGGCGCGGCCGAGTCGCTGGCCGACTGGGCGGGCGGCGGGAGGAGCGGCCCGACCGCCCGGGAGACGGCCGCCACGCTGATGAACTTCGCGTGGGCCGGTCTGGAGCGGCTGATGCGCGGCGAGCGCTGGTCGGCGGACGCCGCGGACGCAGCGGACGCCGTAGACGCAGCGGCCGCCGCGGCCGCAGCGGACGAGGAACTGGAGCGGCGCTGACGCCGCGGGAAGGACTGGAACCGATGACCACGAGCCCGCCGCGGCCCCTCACCGCCGAGGCGCTGGACCTCAGCCCCCACCCGGAGGGCGGCTGGTACCGGGAGACCTGGCGCAGCGACGTCACCGTGCACCCGCCCGGCTACCCGGCCGAGCGGCCCGCGGGCACGGCCATCTACTTCCTGCTGACGCCCGGCGAGGAGTCCCGCTGGCACGTCGTGCGCTCGGCCGAGGTGTGGCTGTGGCACCGCGGCGGCCCGCTGCGGCTGCTGCTCGGCGGCTCGGGCGAGACGCCGGACGCGCGGCCCGAGGAACTGCTGCTCGGCCCCGACGTCGAGGCGGGCCAGCGGCCGCAGGCGGTCGTGCCGCCGGGCGTGTGGCAGGCGGCCCGGCCCGCCGGGGACGCGGAGGTCCTGGTGAGCTGCGTGGTGGCGCCCGGCTTCGACTTCGCCGACTTCCGCCTGCTGCCGTGACCCCCCGCGGGTCCCGCGCGGGGTCGTCTCGGCGCGGCCGCTGAGCCGGGCGGCCAGCAGCCTACGCGCGCGGGCCGCGGCGGCCGTAGGCGGTGCGCCTCTCCGCGCGGTGTGTGCCACGCGCGTGGGCGCGTGGGGCGCCTGCCGCCCGTGGGGTGTGACTCGCGCGGGGCGTGGTGCCGCGCGTGGGGCGCGTGCCGGGTGGCGGGGGTGGTCGCGTGCGGGGTCGGCTGAGCGAGGCCACTGAGCCGAGGGCGGCCCGGCGGCCCCGAGTGCCGCCTGCGGGGCGGCGTGCCGCCTGGTGGGGCGGCTCCTCGTGTGAGGACGCGTGCCGAGCGTGGACCTGTGCCGCTCGGGGGCGCGTGCCGGGCGGCGGGGAGGTCACGCGCGAAGCCGGATGCCTGGCGGGTGCGTCTGGCACCTTACGGTCCGGTCCCGCGGCCCTGCGCGGGGTCGTCTGGGTGCGGCCGCTGTGCCCGGAGCCGGGCGGCGCCCACGCCTGCGGTCCCCGAACGCCACGGCCGACCCGGCAGGGGCCGCGCGGAGTGCGGGCCGCGCCCCGGACGGCGGCCGCGGGCGGCGTGGGGCGCCGGAAGCGGGTACGACGGGGCGCGGGGCAGCCGGCGCGGCCGGGCCGCCGGTACGGCGGTGCGCTCTGCGGTGGGTGAGCGCGTCACCGGTGCGGACCGGGCGGCCGGACGCCGAACCGCGCCGGGCGGGTCCCGGCCGGGGCGGCGTCGGCGGCGCGTCCCTCAACGGCGGTCCGGGGCACGGCCCCAGGTGGCGGGGCCCGGCGGCGGGCCAGGCCGGCGCGGCGACCCCGGGGGCGCGCGGAGCGCGACCCGGGACGGCAGGAGCCCCGGCCCCCGCCGAAGCGGGTGACCGGGGCTCCTTGAGTACTGCTGGTCAGGCCGGCGTGACGTTCTCCGCCTGCGGGCCCTTCGGGCCCTGCGTGACATCGAAGGTCACCGTCTGGTTCTCCTCCAGGGAGCGGAAGCCAGACGCGTTGATCGCGGAGTAGTGCACGAAGACATCGGGGCCGCCGCCGTCCTGGGCGATGAAGCCGAAGCCCTTCTCGGCGTTGAACCACTTGACGGTTCCGGTAGCCATAAGCCCTCCTTGGGCCAAAGGGTTGCCCTGCTCCAGAACCTGCAAGAAGTCTGAAAACCTCAGAAGCCTGCGGGTCACATGCTCCGCAGGCTCTGTACTGCAAGGGAAACCAAACTGCAACTTGCGGCCGAGCCTAGCACGCACGCCGCCCGTGACAAAGAGCCGAAGATCACGGGAAAGGGGGGTTTCGGGTCGCCGCAACCAGGAGAGCCCACCAGCTCACGCACCTCTCCCGCCTCTCGGGCGCCGTCCGCCCACCCCGCGCGTGCCGCCGTCGACACGCAGGTTTAGCCTCCGTATGTGGAGAATTCACCGAGTTCCGCCGGGTCGCCTTCCGTGGATGGTTCCGTGGACGCGACACACATCACCCCCCTGGCCACGGCGCCCTACGGCGCCCCCGCCGCTTCCGCGAATCGCGCTCCGCATCCCCGCCGCAGCCGCCCCCGGGTGGGCCACATCCAGTTTCTCAACTGCCTGCCGCTCTACTGGGGTCTGGCGAGGACCGGTTCCCTCCTCGATTTCGAGCTGACCAAGGCATCCCCCGACACGCTCGGCGAGCAGCTCGTACGCGGCGAGCTCGACATCGCGCCGATAAGCCTGGTGGAGTTCCTCCGGCACGCCGACGACCTGGTGGCGCTGCCCGACATCGCCGTCGGCTGCGACGGGCCCGTCATGTCCTGCGTGATCGTCTCGCAGGTGCCGCTGGACCGGCTCGACGGGGCGCCGGTGGCGCTCGGCTCGGTCTCCCGTACGTCCGTACGCCTGGCGCGGCTGCTGTTCGCCGAGCGCTACGGCATCCGGCCCGCCTACTTCACCTGCCCGCCCGACCTGAGCCTGATGATGCGGGAGGCGCAGGCGGCGGTCCTCATCGGCGACGTGGCGCTGCGCGCCCACCTGGACCACGCGCCCCGGCTCGGCCTCGACGTGCACGACCTCGGGCAGATGTGGAAGGAGTGGACCGGGCTGCCGTTCGTCTTCGCGGTCTGGGCGGCCCGCCGCGACTACCTGGAGCGCGAGCCGCACATCGTCCGGCAGGTGCACGAGGCGTTCCTGGCCTCCCGGGACCTGTCCCTGCGGGAGGTCGGCAAGGTCGCCGAGCAGGCCGCGCGCTGGGAGGACCTGCCGGCGGACGAGCTGGAGCGCTACTTCACCACGCTCGACTTCCGCCTCGGGCCGCAGCAGCTGGCGGGCATCGCCGAGTTCGCCCGGCGCACCGGCCCGACGACCGGCTACCCCGCCGACGTGACCGTGGAGCTGCTGCGGCCCTGAGCCTCCCGCCGGGCCGTACGCCACTCCCCTCGGCGGTGTCCGCGGCGACCCGTAAGCTTGCGCGCGGCGCAGTCGAGGGGGAGGCAACCGGGATGGACCCGCTGGGAGCGGACGATCCGCAGGTCATCGGGGCGTACCGGCTGCTGGGGCGGCTCGGCGCCGGCGGCATGGGCCGGGTCTACCTGGGCCGCAGCGCCGGGGGCCGGACGGTCGCGGTGAAGGTCGTGCACCCGCACTTCGCGCTGGACGAGCAGTTCCGCGCCCGCTTCCGGCGCGAGGTGGAGGCGGCGCGGCGGGTCGGCGGCGCGTGGACGGCGCCGGTCCTGGACGCCGACCCGGACGCGCCCGTGCCGTGGGTGGCCACCGGGTACGTGGCCGGGCCCTCGCTGAGCCAGGCCGTCGCCGACGCCGGCCCGCTGCCCGAGCCGACCGTGCGGGCGCTGGGCGCGGGCCTGGCCGAGGCGCTGGCCGCCGTGCACGCGCTCGGCCTGGTCCACCGCGACGTCAAGCCGTCGAACGTGCTGCTGACCCTCGACGGCCCGCGCCTGATCGACTTCGGCATCGCGCGCGCCATGGAGGCCACCGCGTCCCTCACTTCCACCGGCGTCTCGGTCGGCTCGCCCGGCTACATGGCGCCCGAGCAGATCCTGGGCCGGCCCGTCGACGGCGCGGCGGACGTGTTCTCGCTGGGCGCGGTGCTGGCGTACGCGGCCACGGGCGCGCCGCCCTTCCCCGGCGACAGCTCGGCCTCGCTGCTGTACAAGGTGGTGCACGAGGAGGCCGAGCTGGGGCCCGGCCTCGCCGGGACCCTGCGCGAACTGGTCGCGGCCTGCCTGGCCAAGGACCCGGCCGCCCGGCCCGCCCCCGCCGAGGTCGCCCGCCGCCTCGCGCCCGCCGAGGGCGCCTCCGGGCTCGTACGGTCCGGATGGCTGCCGGGGCCGCTGGTGGAGCGGGCGAGCAGGCAGGCGGTGCGGCTGCTGGACCTGGAGGCGGCGCCGCCCGAGGCGCCCGCCGGGCCCCGGCCCGCGGGGGCGCCCGCCGGGGCGGGCCCGGAGGCCGCCGGGGTGACGCAGTCCGCGTCGGGGCTGTGGAGCGCGGAGCCGACGCCGGCACCGGGGCCTGCGGGGCCGGGCGCCCTGGGGGCCTTCGGACCGCCCGATCCGGCGTACGGCGGGGCCTCGGGGGCGTACGGCGACACGAGCGCGCNCCGGAGGCCGCCGGGGTGACGCAGTCCGCGTCGGGGCTGTGGAGCGCGGAGCCGACGCCGGCACCGGGGCCTGCGGGGCCGGGCGCCCTGGGGGCCTTCGGACCGCCCGATCCGGCGTACGGCGGGGCCTCGGGGGCGTACGGCGACACGAGCGCGCCCGGCGTCGGCGGCGCGGCGGGCCCGGAGGGCAAGGGTCCGGCCGGGCCCGCCGGCCCCTCGGCCCCCTCCGGGACCTCCGGGGTCCCGGAGGTCTCCGCGCTCTCCGCCGACGCCGGCGGTCCGGATTCCGCCGACCGGGGCTCCCGGGTGCGCAGCCTGGCCCTGACCGCCGCGGGCGGCCAGGGCCGGTCCCGGGCGCTGAGCTGCACGCTCGTACTGACCGTGGCGGGCGTGCTGGCCGCCGCGACCACGGCCGTAGTCCTCTTCGACGTGCTGCCGGGCGGCGGCGGACGGAAGCACGAGTCGCACGCCGACCCGGCGGCTTCGCCGGCCACGCGCGTCCCGTCCGCGCCGACGCGGACCGCCACGTCCCCGCCGACGGAGGCCGAGACGCCGTCCGCGCTGCCGACCGCGTTCCTGGGCACCTGGACCGGCGACGTCAAGCAGCAGGACGGCACCCCGAACGGCACCATCACCACGGTGTTCACCGCGGGCGGTACGGGCGACGACGTGGCCCGCACGACGTACCGGGTGTCCGTCAGCTCGCTGAGCACGGCGTGCTACGCCACGGCCGAGCTGGTCTCCGCCACGGCCACGGAGGTCACCCTCACCGAGCGGACCGACCCGGACCGGGACAGCGGCCCGCTGTGCACCGGGGCCACCACGAAGGTCACCTACACCCTCCGCGGCGGCACGCTCCACTTCGCGTCGCAGGACGCGATGGGCGGGCGGCCGACCAGCGAGATGCGCAAAGCCTCCTGACGGCGCCGACGGCCGCGACGGCCCGTCCACCGGCGGGCGCGCCGGCGCGCTGGCGTACGCTGGTCCGGTCCGCCCGCAACCCTCCGGAAGGGACGCCCGCATGGCCGAGAGCGCACACCTCACGTCCCTCCTGGACCGCGCCGCGGCCGGTGGGCGCATCACCCCGGAGGAAGCGCTCGACCTGTACCGGCACGCGCCGCTGCACGCGCTGGGCGCCGCCGCCGACGCCGCCCGCCGCCGCCGCTACGCGGGCACCGAGCACATCGCCACGTACATCATCGAGCGGAACATCAACTACACGAACGTGTGCGTGACGGCCTGCAAGTTCTGCGCCTTCTACGCCGCGCCGAAGGACACGGAGAAGGGCTGGACGCGCGACCTGGAGGACATCCTGCGGCGCTGCGCGGAGACGGTCGCGCTGGGCGGCACGCAGATCATGTTCCAGGGCGGCCACCACCCCGACTTCGGCGTCGAGTACTACGAGCGGCACTTCGCGGCGATCAAGAAGGCGTTCCCGCAGCTCGTGATCCACTCGCTGGGCGCGTCGGAGGTCGAGCACATGGCGCGGATCTCCGGCGTGCCGGTCGAGGAGGCGATCCGCCGCATCCGGGACGCGGGCCTGGACTCCTTCGCGGGCGCGGGCGCCGAGCTGCTGCCCGCCCGCCCGCGCAAGGCCATCGCACCGCTGAAGGAGTCCGGCGAGCGGTGGCTGGAGATCATGGAGGCCGCGCACCGCCTGGGCGTGGAGTCCACCTCCACCATGCTGATGGGCACCGGCGAGACCAACGCCGAGCGCATCGAGCACATTCGCATGATCCGGGACGTGCAGGACCGCACGGGCGGCTTCCGCGCCTTCATCCCGTACACCTACCAGCCCGAGAACAACCACCTGCGCGGCCGGACCCAGACCACGGTCTTCGAGTACCTGCGGATGATCGCCGTCGCCCGGCTGTTCCTGGACAACGTGGCGCACATCCAGGGCTCCTGGCTCACCGTCGGCAAGGAGGCCGGGCAGCTGTCGCTGCACTACGGCGCCGACGACCTCGGCTCGGTGATGCTGGAGGAGAACGTGGTCTCGTCGGCCGGCGCCCGGCACCGCTCCAACCGCACGGAGCTGCTGCACCTCATCCGCACGGCGGGCCGCGTGCCCGCGCAGCGGGCGACGACCTACGAGCACCTGGTCGTGCACGACGACCCGGCGAACGACCCGGTGGACGACCAGGTGGTCTCCCACCTGTCGTCCACCGCGATCGAGGGCGGCACCGCGCACCCGGAGCTGCGGCTGGTCGACGCGGGCTGAGCGCGCGGGGCGGGGCGGGGCGCGCGGCCGGCGGCGCGGGCGCTGCGGAAGAATGGGCCCGTGACCCGAGCATCCCTGGACAAACAGCCGCAGGAGATCGCCGCCATGTTCGACGGCGTGGCGGCGCGGTACGACCTGACCAACGACGTGCTGTCGCTCGGGCAGGCCCGGCTGTGGCGCCGGGCGGTGGCGCGCGCGGTGGCCGCCCGGCCCGGCCACCGCGTGCTGGACCTCGCCGCCGGTACGGGCACGTCGTCGCTGCCCTTCGCGGCGGCCGGCGCGTACGTCGTGCCCTGCGACTTCTCCCTCGGCATGCTCCAGGAGGGCCGGCGGCGCCACCCGCGCCTGCCGTTCACGGCGGGCGACGCCACCCGGCTGCCCTTCGCGGACGGCGTGTTCGACGCGGTGACCATCTCCTTCGGGCTGCGCAACGTCCAGGACACGGACGCCGCGCTGCGCGAGATGCTGCGGGTGACCAGGCCCGGCGGGCGGCTGGTGGTGTGCGAGTTCAGCCATCCCGCGTGGGCGCCGCTGCGCACCGTCTACTCCGAGTACCTGATGCGGGCGCTGCCGAAGGTCGCCACCGCGGTGAGCAGCAGCCCGGACGCGTATGTCTACCTCGCCGAGTCCATCCGCGCCTGGCCCGACCAGCCGGCGCTGGCGGCCCGGCTGCGCGCGGCCGGCTGGTCCAAGGCGGCCTGGCGCAACCTGACGGGCGGCATCGTCGCCCTGCACCGGGCGACCAGGCCGTAGCACGCCCCGCGCGGGTGCGCGCCGGACGTGCCGGACGTGCCGCACGGGCGCGCCGGAAGCGGGCGCCCGGGCTCGCCCCGGCCCCGCCCCCGGGCCCGCTCTCGGCCCCGCGCCGCGCCGGGCACGCGCCGGGCATGGCGCCGGGCCGTGGCCGGGCGGGAACCCCCGGGGTCATAGACTGCTGGGCGTCCGGTGCCCGGCGCGACCGGCGCGCATCAACCTCCGAGGCCTCGGGAGACCTGCTGTGAGCGAGACCGTCCCCGCCGCGCGCGCGTCCGCCGCGCCCGCGCACCCGGAGCACGCCGACCGCACCGCCGACGTGATCGTCGTCGGCGCCGGGCCCGCGGGCTCCACCACGGCGTACTACCTCGCCAAGGCCGGCCTGGACGTGCTGCTGCTGGAGAAGACCTCCTTCCCGCGCGAGAAGGTGTGCGGCGACGGCCTGACCCCGCGCTCCACCAAGGAACTCGTCGCCATGGGCATCGACGTGTCCGAGGAGGCCGGCTGGCTGCGCAACAAGGGCCTGCGCATCCTCGGCGGCGGCGTGCGCCTGGAGCTGCCCTGGCCGGACCTGGCCGCATACCCGGACTACGGCCTGGTGCGCAAGCGCGACGACTTCGACGAGCAGCTGGCCCGGCACGCGCAGAAGGCGGGCGCGCGGCTGTACGAGCGGTGCAACGTCGGCGCGCCGGTCGTGGACGACCGCACCGGCCGCGTCACCGGCGTCCAGGCGCGGCTCGGCGAGGAGCGCACCCCGGTCACCTTCCACGCGCCGGTGGTGGTGGCGGCGGACGGCAACTCCACCCGGCTGTCCCTGGCCATGGGCCTGCACCGCCGCGAGGACCGGCCGATGGGCGTGGCCGTGCGGACCTACTTCACCTCCCCCCGGCACCAGGACGACTACCTGGAGTCCTGGCTGGAGCTGTGGGACCGCCGCGGCCCGCAGGACCGCCTGCTGCCCGGCTACGGCTGGATCTTCGGCATGGGCGACGGCACCAGCAACGTGGGTCTCGGCGTGCTCAACACCTCCTCGTCCTTCAAGGAACTGGACTGGCGGGACGTCCTCAAGGCGTGGTGCGCGTCCATGCCGGAGGACTGGGGCTACACCCCGGAGAACATGACCGGCCCGATCCGCGGTGCCGCCCTGCCGATGGCCTTCAACCGGCAGCCGCACTACACGCGCGGCCTGCTCCTGGTCGGCGACGCGGGCGGCATGGTCAACCCGTTCAACGGCGAGGGCATCGCCTACGCGATGGAGTCCGGCCGGATCGCGGCGGACGTCCTCGTCCAGGCCCACGCGCGCACCGCTGACCAGCGCGAGGCGGCCCTCCAGCGCTACCCCAAGGTGCTCAAGGACACCTACGGCGGCTACTACACCCTGGGCCGCGCCTTCGTGAAGCTGATCGGCAACCCGACGGTCATGCGGCTGGCGGCCCAGCGCGGCATGACCCACCCGCTGCTGATGCGCTTCACGCTGAAGCTGCTGGCCAACCTGACGGATCCGCAGGGCGGCGACGCCATGGACCGCATCATCAACGGCCTGGCGAAGATAGCGCCCCGGGCCTGATCACCCCCCTTCCTCTCCCCCGGCCCCTTCCGGTGAAGCCCGGGCGGGCCGCCCGCGTCCCGGACGGCCGGCCCGCCACAGCGGTCAGGAGCCGCTGGCGCTGGTGATGACCGCGAAGGCCGCTCCGGCCGGGTCCGCGAGCTGCGCGATGCGGCCGATACCCTCGGAGTCCTCCGCGGGCGCCAGGACCGTGCCGCCGAGCTCCTGGGCGCGGGCGACGACCGCGTCCGCGTCCGCGACCTCGAAGTACGGCAGCCACAGCGGGCTCCGGTCGCCGATCAGCGGCATGATCCCCCCGAACATGGCCTCCTGCCCGCCGTCCTGCGGGGACAGCACGGTGTAGGTGAACTCGCCCATGTCCATGTCCTCGTACTGCCAGGAGAAGACCGTGCCGTAGAAGTCGCGGGCCGCGAGGACGTCGGCGACGTGCAGCTCGGTCCAACACAGCGTGCCGGGGTCGTTGACCGCCTGCAGGCCGTTGGTCTTCTTCGGCTGCCAGACGGCGAACCGGCCGCCGCCCGGGTCGGTGAACTGCGCCATCCGCCCCTCCTCGAACACGTCGAACGGCGCCGCGCGCACGGTGCCGCCCGCCTGCTCGACCGCCTTGGCGGTGGCGTCGGCGTCACGGGTGTGGAAATACGGCGTCCACGCGGAGGCGGCGCCCTCCTCGGTGAGCGGGCCGAGGGCCGCGACCGCCTTGCCGTCCAGGACGAAGAAGCCGTAACCGCCCGCGTCCGGCCCGGCCGACTGGAACTGCCAGTCGAAGAGGCCCGTGTAGAACGCGGCAGCGGCGTCGGTGTCGGGAGCCCCGAGGTCGAGCCACTTCGGCGCGCCCGGGACGTCTTGCGTGGTGAGCATGAGCACTCCTTCAGCGGGGTGGTCGCCGGGGTCCGGAAGCCCGCTTCCGGCACGGGATCCGGGGCAGGTCCCCGACTGGTCTCCCAGTCTTCCACCGGGCACTGACAACGGCGTCCGGGAGCGCCGCGGGCCCCTGTGCCGCCACCGGCGGACCGCCTCTGACCTGCGGTTCACTGCCCGACCGCGGTCCGGGGCCGCTCGGCGGGCACCCGGTCCGGCCGCGTTCGCGGGGGCCTGCCGCGGCCCCCACAATGGGGAAGGGGCGCCGTGCGCGCCAGCCACGGCGACACCGGAACCGGCCCGCGGGCCGACGCGGCTCGGCGGGCTGTCAGGAGGTAGACGTCAATGACCACCGCCGCAGACATCATGCACCCCGGCGCCCAGTGGATCTCCCGCTCGGAGACGCTGGACAACGCGGCCCGGCTGATGCGCGACCTCGACGTGGGTGCGCTGCCGATCGCGGACGAGAACGAGCGGATGTGCGGCATCCTCACCGACCGGGACATCGTGGTCGGCTGCGTCGCCCAGGGCGGCGACCCGGCCCAGGTGACCGCGGGCGACATGGCCAAGGGCACGCCGCGCTGGATCGACGCGAAGGCCGACGTCAGCGAGGTGCTGCGGGAGATGGAGACCCACAGGATCCGCAGGCTGCCGGTCATCGACAACAAGCGGCTGGTCGGCATGATCAGCGAGGCGGACCTGGCCCACCACCTCACCGACGACCAGATCGCGGAGTTCGTGGAGAACGTCTACGCGTATCGGTGAGCCCGCGCGGCTCCCGGCCCCGGCGTTACGGGGCCGGGAGCCGGGACGTGCCACGGCGGGCGCCGACTCACAGTACGCGGACGGCGCCCGTCGGCATGTCGTAGCTCAGGCTCCGCTCGACCACGCCGGTGCGGGAGTTCTGCGCCCCGACGTACTTCCCGCCGCCCACGTAGACGGCGACGTGGTAGGCGCTGCCCGCGCCGCCCCAGTAGAGGATGTCGCCGGGTTGCAGGGCGCCGAGCGAGACCTGCCGGCCGACCGTCGACTGGCTCTGCGACACGCGCGGGAGGCTGACGCCGACCTGCCGGAAGGCGGCCAGGGTCAGCCCCGAGCAGTCGTAGGCGGAGGGGCCGGCGGCGCCGAGCACGTACGCCTTGCCGATCTGGGCGCGCAGGAAGGCGACGACCGTGGCGGCGCTGCCGGTGGCCGGGCCGGGAGCCTCCGGCGCGGACACGGCCGCCGTACGGGGCGCGGGCGCGGCCAGTGCGGCGGCGGCGGGCTGCCGGGTCTGCTGGCCCGCCTGCTGGGCCTGCCGCGGCGCCGCGCGGG
>NZ_JAVSCF010000139.1:0-16768 GCF_031932565.1 Streptomyces sp. B1866 | reverse complement strand
TCACCACCATCATCCACACCGCAGGCGCCAACCTCGGGGCGTCGATCGCCGAGACCGGCCCCGCCGAACTCGCCCAGACGGCGGCGGCGAAGGTCACCGGAGCGGCGCTGCTGCACGAGCTGACGCGCGAGATCGACTCGATCGAGCACTTCGTGCTCTTCTCCTCGATCGCCGGGACGTGGGGCAGCGCAGGTCAGGCCGCGTACGGTGCCGCGAACGCCTACCTCGACGCCCTCGCGCAGCACCGCAGGGCGCAGGGGCTGCCGGCCACCTGCATCGCCTGGGGTCCGTGGGACGGCGAGGGGATGGCGGGCGAGGAGTCCACGCGGGCTCTGCTGCGCCGCCGCGGGCTGCCCGCCATGCCGCCCGCCGCGGCCGTGTCCGCGCTCGTCCGTACGCTCTCCCACCACCCCGACACCAGTACCGTCACCGCGGACGTCAACTGGGAGGACTTCGCGGCCGTCTTCACCGCCCGGCGGCCCGCGCCGCTCCTGGACGACATCCCCGAGGTCCGGCGGGTGCTCGACGGCCGCGCCGCCGAGCCCGCCTCCACGCCCCTTCGCGACCGGCTCCTCCAGCGGTCGCCGGAGGAGCAGCAGCAGGCGCTCCTCGACATCGTGCGCACGCACACGGCCGCCGTGCTCGGCCACAGCGGCCCGGAGTCCGTCGACGCCCAGCGGGCCTTCAGCGACCTGGGGTTCGACTCGCTGACGGCCGTGGAGTTCCGCAACCGCCTCGTCGCCGCCACCGGGCTGTCCGTGCCCACCACCCTGGTCTTCGACCATCCGAGTCCGACCGCGTGCGCGGCGTACCTTCGCGCGGCGCTGACGGGCGACGGCCGCGCGGCTCCGGCCGTGCCGACGGGGCAGGCCGTGGCGGTGGACCGGGACGAGCCTCTGGCCATCATCGGGATGGCGTGCCGCTATCCGGGGGCCGTGGCGTCGGCGGAGGATCTGTGGCGGCTGGTCGCCTCGGGTGCGGACGCCGTCACCGGATTCCCCGCGGACCGCGGCTGGGACCTCGACCGGATCTACCACCCGGATCCCGGTCACGAGGGCACCTGCTGCACGCGGCACGGCGGTTTCCTCCCCGACGCCGGCGCGTTCGACTGCGACTTCTTCGGTATCAGCCCCCGCGAGGCGCTGGCCATGGACCCCCAGCAGCGGCTGCTGCTGGAGACGTCGTGGGAGGCGTGCGAACACGCCGGCATCGATCCGGAGTCGCTGCGGGGCAGCCGGACGGGCGTCTTCGCGGGCATCAACGTGCAGGACTACGCGGCGCATGTGCGGCAGGTGCCGCGGGCCACGGCCGGCTACGCGCTGACGGGCAGTTCCGGAAGCGTCGCCTCCGGCCGGATCGCCTACACCTTCGGGTGGGAGGGGCCGGCGGTCTCGGTGGACACGGCCTGCTCCTCGTCGCTGGTCGCCCTGCACATGGCCGGTCAGGCGCTGCGTTCGGGAGAGTGCTCGCTGGCGCTCGTCGGCGGTGTGATGGTGATGTCGACGCCGGCCACCTTCATCGAGTTCTCGCGGCAGCGGGGCCTGGCGCCGGACGGCCGGTGCAAGGCGTTCTCGGCCGCCNATGTCGACGCCGGCCACCTTCATCGAGTTCTCGCGGCAGCGGGGCCTGGCGCCGGACGGCCGGTGCAAGGCGTTCTCGGCCGCCGCCGACGGCACCGGCTGGGCCGAGGGCGTCGGCATGCTCCTGGTGGAACGGCTGTCGGACGCGCGCCGCAACGGCCGCCGGGTGCTGGCCGTGGTGCGCGGCAGCGCGGTCAACCAGGACGGCGCCAGCAACGGCCTGACCGCGCCGAGCGGCCCGTCCCAGCAGCGCGTCATCGGCCAGGCCCTGGCGAGTGCCGACCTGTCGCCCGACGAGGTCGACGCGGTGGAGGGGCACGGCACCGGTACGGTCCTGGGCGACCCGATCGAGGCGCAGGCCCTGCTGGCCGCGTACGGGCGGGACCGGCCCGCGGACCGGCCGCTGTGGCTCGGGTCGCTGAAGTCGAACATTGGGCACGCGCAGGCGGCGGCCGGGGTGGGCGGAGTCATCAAGATGGTGATGGCCCTGCGGAACGAGCTGCTGCCGCCGACCCTGCACGCCGAGGAGCCCTCGCCGCACGTGGACTGGTCGTCCGGTGCGGTGCGGCTGCTGACCGAGGCGGTGCCGTGGCCGCGGGGCGGGCGGCCGCGGCGTGCGGGGGTGTCCTCCTTCGGGGTCAGCGGCACCAACGCCCACGTCATCCTCGAGGAGGCGCCCGCCGAGGAGGCGGACGGGACCGCGGCGGCGGAGCCGGCGCTTCCGCGGCAGGCCGCGGGACCTGAGGAGACCGCGGAGGCCGCCGTACCGCTGCCGTGGCTGGTGTCGGGGAAGTCGGCCGAGGCGCTGCGCGACCAGGCGCGCCGGCTGCACCGGTTCCTGGCCCGGCAGGCGGCCGGCGGCCGGGAGGCCGGCGCCGCGCCGCGGCTCGCGGACGTCGGCTACTCGCTGGCCGCCCACCGGTCGGTCTTCGACCACCGCGCGGTGGTCGTCGGCGGCGACCCCGCGGAGTTCCTGCGCGGGCTGGACGCGCTGGCGTCCGGCCGGCCGGACGAGGCGGTGCGGGAAGGGGTGTCCCCCGGTGAAGCGAAGGCGGCGGGCGGTGACGTGGTGTTCGTCTTTCCCGGCCAGGGCGGCCAGTGGGCCGGGATGGGCCTGCGTCTGCTGGCGACCTCCGCGGTGTTCGCCGAGTCGGTCGCCGCGTGCGAGGAGGCGCTGTCGCCGCACGTCGACTGGTCGCTGACCGATGTCCTGCGGCTCGACGCCGACGACCCGGCCTGGGAGCGCGCCGACGTGGTGCAGCCCGTCCTGTTCTCCCTGATGGTCTCCCTCGCCGCCCTGTGGCGCTCGTACGGGATCGCACCCGGCGCGGTGCTGGGCCACTCCCAGGGCGAGATCGCCGCCGCCCACGTCTGCGGCGCCCTCAGCCTCGCCGACGCCGCGCGGGTGGTGGCCCTGCGCAGCAAGGCCCTCCAGGCCCTGCGCGGGAAGGGCGGCATGATCTCCGTCCCGCTGGCCGCCGAGCAGGTCGCCGAGGAGCTGACCGCCCGCTGGCCGGGCAGGCTGTGGGTCGCCGCGGTCAACGGCCCGGCGGCCACCGTGGTGTCGGGCGACGGGGAGGCGCTGGAGGAGGCCCTGTCGGGCTACCAGGAGCGGGAGGTGCGGGCCCGGCGCATCCCGGTCGACTACGCCTCGCACTGCCCTCACGTGGAGACCGTCGAGAGCGAACTCGGGCGTCTTCTGGCGGACATCACGCCGCGGGACGCCGACGTGTCCTTCCACTCCACCGTGGACAACCGGCCGGTCGACGGCTCGGCGCTGGACGCCGGGTACTGGTACCGCAACCTGCGCGAGCCGGTGCGGTTCGGTGCGGCCGCTGACGCCCTGATGCGCCAGGGGCACCGGACCTTCGTCGAGGTCAGCCCGCACCCGACGCTGATCCCCGCCCTCCAGGACACGGCCGAGGCCGCCGAGGCGGCGGCCGCCGCCGTGGGCACCCTGCGCCGCGGCGAGGACGACGCGCGGCAGTTCCTGGCCGCGCTGGCCGGGGTGCACGTCCGGGGCCACCGGGTCGAGTGGGGCCAGCACTTCCGGCGGCTGGACCCGCCGCCGTGCCGCGTCGACCTGCCCTCCTACGCCTTCCAGCACCAGCGCTACTGGCTGGGCGCCGAGTTCACCGCCGCGGACGTCGCGGCGGCCGGGCTGAGCGAGGCGGGGCATCCGCTGCTCGGCGCGGCGGTCCGCCTGGCGGACGGCGACGGGCACCTGCTCACCGCCCGCCTCTCGCTGCGTACGCACCCGTGGCTGGCCGACCACGCCGTCGGGGACACCGCTCTCCTGCCCGGCACGGCGTTCCTGGACATCGCCCTCCAGGCGGGTGCCCGCGCGGGCTGCCCGCAGGTCGAGGAGCTGACCCTGCACGCGCCGCTGCTTCTCCCGGAGCGGGGCGCCGTGGACGTCCAGGTGAGCGTCGGGGCTCCGGACGGCGACGGCCGGCGGGAGTTCGCGGCGTACTCCCGGCGGCACGACGGCGACGCCGGCGGCGACGGCCCGTACGGCGACGCCGCGCAGGAGGCCGACCGGGCGTGGACGCGGCATGCCACGGGCACGCTGAGCCCCGGCGCGGCCGGTTCCGTCCGTCCCGCCGCGGCCGGCGGGCCGGCGGCGGAGAGCTGGCCGCCGGCCGGGGCCGAGGCGGTGGACCTCGACGGCCTGTACGCGCGGCTGGCCGGGGCCGGGCTGGTCTACGGCCCGGCGTTCCTGGGGCTGCGCGCGGCCTGGCGCGACGGGGCGGACCTGCTGGCCGAGGTACGGCTGCCGCAGCCGTCGGCCGGCGCCGACCGGTTCGGCGTCCACCCCGCCCTGCTGGACGCGGCGCTGCACACCCTCGGCGTCGAAGGCGCGGACGGCAGCGGCGGCGACGCGGCGCCCGACCAGGGAGCGGCGCGACTGCCGTTCGCCTGGCGGGGGGTGGCGCTGCACGCGGCGGGTGGCGCGGAGCTGCGGGTGCGGCTCACGCCGCGCGCCGACCGCGGGGCGGTGGCCATCGAGGTGGCCGACGCGGCGGGGCGGCCGGTGCTGTCCGTGGACTCGCTGGTGCTGCGGCCGGTGACCGCCGACGCGGTGCGGGCCGCGGGTCCGGACGCCCACCACGACGCCCTGTTCCGCACGGAGTGGTCCGCGGTGGCGCTGCCCGCGCCCGCTTCCGCGCCGCCGGTGTGCGCCGTCGTGGGCGGCAGCGCGTACGCGGCGCGGGACGCGTCCGCGGTGGAGGGTAACGGTATGGGCGTGCTGGACGGCGCGTACCACGAGGACTGGGCGGCGCTGCTGCGCGCGGTGGACGGCGACGCGGACGCCGCTGCGGGGGTGGTCGTCGTGCCCGGTGGCGGAGGCGAGGGGGAGGGCGCCGTGCGCGCGGCCGTCCACCACGTCCTCGGCCTGCTGCACGCGTGGCTCGCCGACGACCGGTTCGCGGCCGGCCGACTGGTCGTGCTGACGCGGGGGGCGGTCGCCACAGGCCCGGAGGAGGACGCCGCGGACCTGCCGGGAGCCGCGGTGTGGGGCCTGGTCCGCTCGGCGCAGTCGGAGAACCCGGGCCGGATCGTCCTCGTGGACTGGGACGGGTCGGCCGCGTCGGCGCGCGAGCTGTCCTCGGCGCTGGGCTCCGATGAGCCCCAGCTGGCCCTCCGCGCGGGACAGGCGCGGGTGCCGCGGCTGGCCCGGGTGGCACGGCCGCACCCGGCGGACACCGGCGGCGAGCCGCCGCGCCCGCTCGACCCGGCGGGCACCGTGCTGATCACCGGGGGCACCGGAGTCCTGGGCGGGCTGGTCGCCCGGCACCTGGTCGCGGAGCACGGCGTGCGGCACCTGCTGCTGGCCGGCCGCCGGGGCATGGCGGCCGACGGCGCCCGGGCCCTGGCGGCCGAACTCGCCGGGCTCGGCGCGGAGGTGACCGTCGCCGCCTGCGACGCCGCTGACCGCGGGGCCCTCGCCGACCTGCTGGGCGGCGTGTCACCGCGGCACCCGCTGACCGCGGTGGTGCACGCCGCGGGGGTCCTCGACGACGCGACGATCCCCTCGCTGACGCCGGAGCGTACCGACACGGTGCTGACCGCCAAGGCGGTCGCGGCGCTGCACCTGCACGAGCTGACGCGCGATACGGACCTGGCCGCCTTCGTGATGTTCTCCTCGGCGGCGGCCGTCCTCGGCTCCCCGGGGCAGGGCAACTACGCGGCCGCCAACGCGGTGCTCGACGCGCTCGCCCACCACCGCAGGGCCCACGGGCGCCCCGCGGCGTCGCTGGCCTGGGGGCTGTGGGCGCAGGGCAGCGGCATGACGCGCCACCTGGACAGCGCCGACCAGGCCAGGATCGGCCGGGGCGGGATGGCGCCGCTGGAGACCGGGGAGGCGCTGGCCCTCTTCGACACCGCGCTGGCGGCCGGCGAGCCGTTCCTCGTCCCGGCGCGGCTGGACATGGGCGCGCTGCGCGCCCGGGCGGCCGCGGGCGACCTGCCGGCGCTGCTGCGCGGCCTGGTCCGCGTCCCGGCCCGGCCCGCCGGGTCCGGCGACGGCGACGACGCGGTGGACTCCGCGGCGTCGCTGCGCGACCGGCTCGCCCGCCGGGGCGGCAAGGAGCGGCTGCGCCTCCTCGCCCGCCTCGTGCGGTCGCACGCGGCCGCGGTGCTGGGCCACGGCGGGATGGAGACGGTCCCGGAGGAGCGGCCGTTCCGCGAGCTGGGCTTCGACTCGCTCACCGCCGTGGAGCTGCGCAACCGGCTCACCGGCGCCACCGGCCTGCGGCTGCCGGCGACGCTCGCGTTCGACTTCCCGACCCCGGCGGCGCTCGCCGAGCACCTGCGCGCCGAACTGGCGCCGGCGAGCGGGCCGGCCGCCCCGGAGACCGGCGGGAGTGCCGGCCGGGACGCCGAGGTGGGCGGCCGGTGGGGGCTCAGCGAGCAGGAGCTGCGGGCTGCCGTGGCGTCCATTCCGCTCGGCAGGCTCCAGGAGGCCGGGCTGATGGGCGCGCTGCTCGACCTCGCGAACGTCTCCCGGGGCGCCGCCGAGACCAACGGTTCGGCCGAGACCAACGGCTCCGCCGGGGACCCGGCCGCCGCGGACGCGAACGGCTCGGGCGCCATCGACGAGATGGATCTCGACGGCCTCATCGGCCTGGCGCACGACCAGAACGGCTCCGCGTACCCGTGACCGAGGTGGCGGCGGGCTCGCGCGGACGGCGGCGCGCGCGGGCCCGCGGCTGCGGGCGGCCCCGGTGCGGCCCGGTGCGGGCCCACGGCGCCCGGCCGGCCGGGCGCCCCGCCCACGAGACCGAATCCAGCAGAAGCGAAACATCTCACCGAAGAAAGGCAGGGAAGGCATGACCGATCTCGTCGGCGAGGACCGACCGGCCGCGGCGGACCGGGCGCGGCCCGTCTCCGGCCTGCGGCTGTTCACTCTTCCCGTGGTGCTGTGGGCCTGCGTCGGAGCCGCGGTGGTGGGGCTCCAGGCGTACGTCTTCGCGTCCTGGTTCGCCGACGGCGGCTACCACGTCGGCAAGGGACCCGCGGGCGACGGCGACGCGACGCGGACCGCCGACGTGCTGATGCCGCTGGTCTCCACGGCCGGCACGGTCGCCGCCGCGGTGTTCCTGTACCGCAGGTGCCGGGCCGCCCGGCACCTGACGTTCGACGCGCTGCTCTTCGTGGGGCTGCTGCTGGCGGGCTGGCAGAGTCCGTTCATGAACTGGGTCCACACGGTGATCTCGACGAACGTCAACGTGTTCGGGGCGGTCGGGTCGTGGGCGCCGTACATGCCCGGCTGGCAGGGCTCGGGCCCCGGGCAGGAGGCGGAGCTTCCGCTGATGACCCTGAGCATCTCCATGATGGCCCTGGTCGCCGCCGTGATGTGCAGCGCGGGAATGCGGCGGGCCGCCGCCCGGTGGCCGGAGGCGGGGCCGGTCCGGCTGGTGGCGGTCGGCTTCGCCCTGGCCATCCTGATCGACGCCACCGAGCCGTTCATCTCGTTCATCGGCATGTCGGTGTGGACCCGGGCGGTCCCGTCGCTGACCCTCTGGGGCGGGCACTGGTACCAGTTCCCGCTCTACCAGATGGTGGCGACGGCGTGCTTCGGCGCGACGCTGGGCGCCATGCGCTACTTCCGCAACGAGCGGGGCGAGACCTGCCTGGAGTCGGGGTCGAGCCGGCTGCCGGCGAGGCTGTCGCCGTGGGCGCGGCTGCTGGCGGTGGTGGGCGGCGCGAACGTGAGCATCGCCCTCTACACCGGTACGCACATCCTCTTCTCACTCCTGGACGGCGACCCCCCGGACCAGCTGCCGGACTTCTTCCGCCCCACCGCCGGGTACTGAGGCGCCGGGCCCGTCCCGGTGGCGTACGGGCCGCCGGGGCGGGGGCCGGTACGCCACCGGCGCTCCACCGGGGCCGGGTGCGGCCTTCGGCGGAGCGCCGGGCGGTGCGGAGTGCGGGTCAGCCGCGGTCGGAGGTCACCTGCTCAGCTCCGGCGCCCGCCGCGACGAGTGGCCCTCGCGGTGCACGCTCCGGGGCTCCGCGATCATGCGCAGCCGCCCGGGGACCACGTGCGTGGCCTGGTGCACCGCGCGGACGGTGCGCCCGGGGACCGGCCGCAGCCGCCAGCGGGAGCCGATGACGGCGAGCACGACAGCCACCTCGACCTCGGTGAAACCGTCTCCGATGCACTTGTAGACGCCCGCCGCGAACGGGGCCCACGCGCCCTTCCTGAGCTTCCCCTCGCTGTTCTTCGAGGCCCAGCGGTCCGGGTCGAACCGGTCCGGTTCGGGGTACCAGCGGGCGTCGTTGTGCAGGGCGTAGGAGCTGTAGAGGATTTCGGATCCGGCGGGCAGCTCGTAACCGCCCAGGCGCACGGCCTCCCGCGTGTGCCGCATGCCCACCCACCCCGGGTACTTGCGCAGCGCCTCCTTGACGATCTGCTGGGTGTACGTCAGCCGGGCGATGTCCTGGTGGCCGGGCGTCCGGCCGTCCAGGACCGTGTCGATCTCCTCGTGCAGCCGCCGCTCCATCTCGGGGTTCTGGCCCAGCTCGTGGAACGCCCACGACGCGACGGCGGCCGGTCCGCCGATACCCGTGATGGCGAGTCCCATGATCTCGTCGCGGATCTCCTCGTCCGTCAGGCCGACGCCGTCGGCGTCGGTGGTCCGCAGCAGCATGGAGAGCATGTCGCCGTGGTCCTGTCCCTCGGCGCGGTAGTCCGCGATGGTCCTTTCGATAAGCGCCCGGGCCGGCGGCAGGGCCCGGTTCCCGGCGGTCGGCAGCCGCCGGTAGATTCCGGGCGCGACGGCGCTCATGCGGGCCACCTGGAGAATGGCGCTGCCGACCTTGCGCAATTCCACTTCGGCCTCTTCTCCGAGTTTGGAGAAGAAAAGCGACTTCGTGATCGCGGCCGTGGCCAGTTCGGTCATGGCGGGCAGTACGTCCACCACGTCGTCCGCGGACCAGGAATCCGCGGTGTCCAGGGCGGCGGCTGTCATACCCGTTATGTAGCTGTCGATCCGCCGCCGGTGGAAACAGGGCTGCATCATGCGGCGCTGACGCCGGTGCGGCTCGCCGGTGGTCGCGACGAGGATCGGTCCGATGAAGGAGAGGGCCTTGGCGTGGCCTTCGCCGCGGGTGAACGCGTGCCCGTCGGTCACCAGCATGGACCGGATCAGGTCCGGGTGGGTGGCGACGTACACGGGCTTGCGGCCGAGCCGGATCCTGACCAGGTCCCCCAGGTCGTTCAGGGAGGACAGGAAGCTGAGTGGCCGTAGCGCCAGCTGCGGGACGTGGCCGAGTCCCGGCCACGAGCCCGGCGCGTCGGGCACAGGAAGGGGGGCAGGCATCGCGAGACTCCTATCAGCGTCGGGTGCGCGGCCCGGCAGGGCACGGAAAATCCCGACGCGGCACGGGCGTATCAAAGGGAACGGTGCCGATTTCTCCGCCGATAGTCAGCAGAATAGGGACTCCCCGATATCCCGAAGAACCCCCTACGCACCCCAGCGTCGTCACCGCCCGGGCCGCCGCGGCTCACCGGCCCGCGGCGATCCGGGTCAGCCACTCGTGGACGTGCCGGGCGGTGTCCTGCGCGTACCCCTCCAGCATGGTGAAGTGGTCGCCGTCGATGTCCCGGACCGTGTGCGGCACGCCCCAGGGCGGGGGCAGCTGCTCACCGTCCCGGCCCCTGATGAAGAGCGCCGGGGTTTCGATGCGCGGCGGTTTCCAGCCGGAGAAGATGTGGAAATAGCCGCCCATCGCGGTCAGACGAGTGTAGTCGACGTCGACGAATTCGGTGACGCGGTCGAAGATCTCGCTCGTCAGCGCGGAGGCGACGGGGGCGATCCCCTCGTCCGGCAGGTAGGCGTCCATGGTCACGACGGCCTCGGGGAACACGCCCTGGCCCTCCAGGTGGCTGGTCACGCTGTAGGTGAGCCAGCCGCCCGCGGAGTGCCCGGCCAGGGTGAAGGGAGCGCCGTCGGTGAACCGCAGGACGGCGTCGGCGAACATCCGGGTCACCGCGTCGACGTCGGCGGGCAGCGGCTCGCCCTCGACGAAGCCCGGGGCGGGCGCGTACCAGACGTCGCGCAACCCCTGGAGCGCGGCGGCGAACCGCGCGTACTGGTAGGCGCTGGAGATCGCGGCGACGGTGGGCAGGCAGATCAGCATGGGCGGCGCCGGTTCGGCGCCGGCGCCGTCCGGTGCCCCGGCGCCGCGCTCCCCCGCACCCCCGCCGCCGGGGTCGCCCCCGGGGTCGGCCGCGTCGCCCGCCGACGCCTGGGCGAGGCGGACGAACGGCGGTGCGACGGCCGCGGCCGAGGCCGCGTCGAAGGAGGGCCGGAAGACGGAGGCGGCCGCCAGCAGTTCCACGGCCTCCTCCATACGGCCCGTGTCGTGCCCCTCCCAGAACAGCGCCTCGACGGTCGCCTCCGCGCCGCCGCCCCGGTGCAGCGGGCCGTACTTCCGGGGCGCGGCGGCCCGCTCCCCGGCAGCCCCGGCGGCGTCGGGCCCGGCGGCGTCGGCCTCTGCGGCGAGTTGCTCCTGCACGTGCCGCGCCAGGGCCTGCGGACTGGGGTGGTCGAAGACCAGCGTGGTGGCCAGGCGCAGGCCGGTGGCCGCGCCGAGCCGGTTGCGCAGTTCCACCGCGGTCAGGGAGTCGAAGCCCATCTCCCGGAACTCGCTCCCGGCGTCGATCGTTTCGGCGGGGCCGTGCCCCAGCACGGCGGCGGCGTGCGTGCGCACCAGGTCCAGGACGGTCGCGGCGCGGTCGGCGGCGCGGGGCAGCCCGGCCAGGCGGGCGCGCAGCGCGGCGGGCGCGTCGGCGGCCACGGCGTCGACGGCCGCCGTACGGCGGGCGGGCACGCGGACCAGACCGTGCAGGATGCGCGGCAGCGCGTCCGCCGCGGCGTGCGCCCGCAGCGCCCGGAGGTCCAGCGGGGTGGCCAGCAGCACGGCTTCCTCGACGGTGCCCGCGGCGTCGAACAGGGCGAGCCCCTGCTCGTCGGTCAGCGGGGTCAGGCCGCCGCGGGCCATGCGGGCGCGGTCGGTGGCGCCGAGGTGGCCGGTCATCCCGCTGTTCTGGGCCCACAGGCCCCAGGCCAGCGACTGGCCCGGCAGGCCCCGGGCGCGCCGGTGGTGCGCCAGGGCGTCGAGGAAGGCGTTGGCGGCCGTGTAGTTGCCCTGTCCGGGGCTGCCGAAGCTGGCCGCGGCCGAGGAGAAGACGACGAAGGCGGCCAGGTCCGTATCGCGCGTCAGCTCGTGCAGGTGGAGCGCGCCGACCGCCTTGGCGCCCAGGACGGCGTCCAGTCGGTCGGCCGTCAGCGAGGTCAGGATGCCGTCGTCGACGACACCCGCCAGGTGGATCACCGCGCGGAGCGGATGCCGCGCGGGAACGCCGTCGAGCAGCCGCGCCACGGACGCCCGGTCCGTCATGTCGCAGGCGCGCGCGGTGGCGTCGGCGCCCAGCCGGGCGAGGTCGGCCAGGAACTCGGGAACGCCGTCGGCGTCCGGTCCGCGGCGGCCGGTCAGCAGCAGGTGCCGTACGCCGTGCGCGGTGACCAGGTGCCGGGCGACCAGCCGGCCCAGCACCCCGGTGCCGCCGGTGATCAGCACCGTGCCGTCCGGGTCCCAGGCCCGTCCGGTGCCGGCTCCGGCCGCGGTCTGGGGAGCGGCGGCGTCTTCGGGTTCCGGATCCGGGACGGTGACGGGGATGCGCGCCATCCGGGGCACGCCGGCCGCGCCGTCGCGCAGGGCGAACTGGGGCTCGCCCGCCAGCAGCGCGTCGGGCAGGGCCCGCCGCGAGGAGGGCGCGTCGTCGGTGTCGGCCAGCAGGAACCGGTCGGGGTGCTCGCTCTGCGCGGAGCGGACCAGCCCCCACACGGCGGCGTGCGTCAGGTCGGGCACGCCGTCCTCGGGTGTGGCGGCCACGGCGCCGTGGGTGACGACCGCCAGCCGGGAGCCCTCGAAGCGCTCGTCGCCGAGCCAGGTCTGGAGCAGCTCCAGCACGCGCGCGGACGCCCGGCGCAGCGCGGCCGCGGGGGCGGGATCCCCGGGAGCGGCCTGCTGTCCGGCCTGCTGTCCGGCGCCGTCGGCGCTGCCGGCGGGACCGGGCTGGTCGGCGCGGCAGGAGACGACCACGAGGTCGGGGAGCGGTTCGCCGGACGCGGCGGCCTCGGCGAGCGCCGCCAGGTCGGGATGGGTCCGCCACGCGGCCCCGGCCGCCTCCAGCGCGTCGCGAAGGCCCGGCGCCTCCGGGCCGACGAGGGCCCAGCGGCACCGGCCGGCCGCCCCGGGCGCCGGCGGACGCGGCGTCCACTCCATGCGGAACAGCGCCTCGTGGTACGCGGTCCCCGCCCCCCGCAGCCGCTCCGCGGTGACCGGCCGGAAGACCAGCGACCGGGCCTCGACCACCAGGTGGCCGGCCGCGTCCGTGGCGCGCAGGGCGATCGTCTCGGGCGCCACCGGGGTGAGCTGGACCCGCAGCGACGCGGCGCCCGCTGCGCCCACCGTCACGCCGTTCCAGGAGAACGGGAGCCAGCCGCGCCCCTCGGGGCCGCCGACGGCCCCGGGTTCCAGGCCGAGCACGACGGGGTGCAGCGCCGCGTCGAGCAGCGCGGGGTGCAGCGCGTACCGGGCGGCCTCGGCCGACTGCTCGGCGTCCAGGCTCACCTCGGCGAAGAGGTCGTCCCCGCGCCGCCACGCCGCCCGCAGCCCCTGGAAGGCGGGCCCGTAGCCGAGTCCGGCGTCCGCCAGGTCGGCGTACCAGCTGGTCAGGTCCACGGGTTCGGCGTCCGGCGGCGGCCAGGACGTGTCCGTGGCGGGCGGGGCCGGGGTGCGGGAACCGCCGGCTCCCGGGGCCAGGCTTCCGGTGGCGTGGCAGGTCCACGCCGACTCCGCGGCCGGGGAGGCCGGGCCGTCGTCCGGGCGGGAGTGGAGCGCGAAGGCGCGCCGGCCCGCGCTGTCGGGGGCGTCGAGGGTGAGCTGGAGGACCACCGAGCCGCGCTCGGGCAGCACGAGGGGCACCTGGAGGGCCAGTTCCTCCAGCACGCCGTACCCGGCCTCGTCGCCCGCGCGGACGGCCAGTTCCAGGATCGCGGTGCCCGGCAGCAGGACGGCGCCGAAGATGGCGTGGTCCGCGAGCCAGGGGTGGGTGCGCAGCGAGAGCCGACCGGTGAACAGCAAGTCCTGGGAGCCGGCCAGTTCCACGGCCGACCCGAGCAGCGGGTGGTCGGCGGCGGCCAGGCCGGCGGCCGCCAGGTCGGCCCCGGTGTGGTGGGTGCGCGGCCAGTAGCGGCGCCGGTCGAAGGCGTACGTCGGCAGGTCGACCCGCCGGCCGGGCTCCGCCCGGTCCCGGCCGATGACGGCCGGCCAGTCGACGGGCAGGCCACCGGCGTGCAGGTGGGCGAGGACGGTGAGCAGCGTACGGGCCTCCGGCCGGTCCGGGCGCAGCACCGGCGCGGCCACCACCTCGGTGCGGGGCGGGGGCGCGGTGCCGGGGCCGGTGGCGTCCTGCCCCCGGCCGCCCTGCTCTGGGCCGTCCTGCCTCCCGCCGTCCTGCTCTGGGCCGTCCTGCGACCGGGCGTCCCGGGGCGGCGCGTCGCCGGGGCCGGGCGTGCCGGGATCGGGCGCGTCCTGGGCGAACGTCTCCTGGGCCAGGGCGGTCAGCGTGCCGTCCGGGCCCAGCTCCACGACGGCGCGTACGCCCCGGTCCCGCAGCCACGCCACGCCGTCGCCGAACCGTACGGCCTGCCGCACGTGCCGCACCCAGTACTCCGGGTCGGTCAGCTCGCCGGGGCGGGCCGGTTCGCCGGTCAGGTTGGAGACCACCGGGATGGCCGGTTCGGCGTACGCGACCGAGGCCGCGACCTGACGGAACGCGTCCAGCATGGGCTCCATCAGCGGCGAGTGGAACGCGTGGCCGACCCGCAGCCGCCGGACCTTGCGGCCGCGCGCGGCCAGCGCGGCGGCCACCTCGTCGACCGCCGCCGCCTCGCCGGAGACCACCACCGAGTCCGGCCCGTTGACCGCCGCCAGCGACACCCGGTCCCGGTGTCCGGCGAGGGCGGCCGCCGCCTCCTCCTCGGTGGCCCGCAGCGCCGCCATCGCCCCGCCGGGCGGCAGCTCCGCCATGAGCCGCCCGCGCTCCGCCACCAGCAACGCGGCGTCCGGCAGGGTGAGGACTCCGGCGGCGTGCGCGGCGGCGAGCTCGCCGACGGAGTGGCCGATCAGGTAGTCGGGGCGCGTGCCGAAGGACTCCAGCAGCCGGAACAGGGCCACTTCCAGGGCGAACAGCGCCGGCTGCGTGTAGCGGGTGTGGTCCAGCAGCCCGGCCTCCGGTGGGCCGGGCTCGGCGAGCAGCAGCGGACCGAGCGGCCGGTCCAGGTGGCCGTCGAACGCGGCGAGGACCGCGTCCAGCGCCTGGGCGTACGCCGGGAAGGCGGCGTACAGCTCCCGGCCCATGCCGGCGCGCTGCGTACCCTGGCCCGCGAACAGCAGGGCCAGTCCGCCGCCGCGGGCGGAGGCCGGCGGCACCGTGCCCCGCACCAGGCCGGGCGCGGCCGAGCCGCCGGCCAGCGCGGCCAGGCCGCCGAGCAGCCCGGCGCGGTCCTCCGCCACGATCACGGCACGGTGGTCGAACGCGGCCCGCTCGGTGGCCAGGGCCCACGCGAGGTCCGCCAGGCGCAGGTCCTCCTCGGCCGCGGCGAACTCCCGCAGCCGCCCGGCCTGCCCGCGCAGCGCGGCGCCGGACCGGGCCGACACCACGCACGGCACCGCCGAGGGCGGCGGCGCGTCCTGCGGCACGGGAGCCGCGGCGGGGGCCGCGGGCGGTTCGTCGGGGGCCTGTTCCACGATGACGTGGGCGTTGGTGCCGCTGACTCCGAAGGACGAGACGCCCGCGCGGCGCGGCCGGTCGCTCTCCGGCCACGGCACCGGGGCGTCCAGCAGCCGCACCCGGCCGGCCGACCAGTCGACGTGCGGCGACGGGTCGTCGGCGTACAGGCTCTTCGGCAGGAGGCCGTGCCGCAGCGCCAGCACCATCTTGATCACACCGGCGACGCCGGCCGCCGCCTGGGTGTGCCCGATGTTGGACTTGACCGACCCCAGCAGCAGCGGGCTGTCGGCGGGCCGGTCCTGCCCGTAGGTGGCGAGGATCGCCTGGGCCTCGATCGGGTCGCCCAGCGCCGTCCCCGTCCCGTGCCCCTCCACCGCGTCGACCGCGGCGGCGTCGAGGCCCGCGTTGGCGAGCGCCTGCCGGATCACCCGCTGCTGCGCGGGGCCGTTGGGCGCGGTGAGCCCGTTGCTCGCACCGTCCTGGTTGACCGCGCTGCCCCGTACGACGGCCAGTACGCGGTGTCCGGCCCGCCGCGCGTCCGACAGCCGCTCCAGCAGGAGCACGCCGGCGCCCTCGGACCAGCCCACGCCGTCGGCCGCCGCCGCGTACGCCTTGCACCGGCCGTCGGCGGCAAGGCCCCGCTGCCGGGAGAACTCCACGAACGCGGCCGGGGTGGACATCACCGTGGCGCCGCCGGCCAGGGCCAGCGAACACTCCCCGGAGCGCAGGGACTGGCACGCCAGGTGCAGGGCCACCAGCGACGACGAGCAGGCCGTGTCCACGGTGACGGCCGGTCCCTCGAACCCGTAGGTGTAGGCCAGCCGGCCGGACAGCACGCTGCCGGAGATGCCGGTCAGCGCGTAGCCTTCGAGGTCCGTCCCGCCGCGCCGCACCACCTCCGCGTAGTCCTGGAGGGCGAGTCCGGCGAACACGCCGGTGCGGCTGCCGCGCAGGGACTGCGGGTCGACGCCGGCCCGCTCCAGCGCCTCCCAGGAGATCTCCAGCAGCAGCCGCTGCTGGGGGTCCATGGCCAGCGCCTCCCGCGGGCTGATCCCGAAGAACCCGGCGTCGAAGTCGGCCGCGCCGCGCAGGAAGCCGCCCGCGCGGGCGTACGAGGTGCCGGTGCGGTCCGGGTCCGGGTCGTAGAGCGCGTCCACGTCCCAGCCCCGGTCGGCGGGGAACGCGCCGATGGCGTCCTGGCCCGCCGCCAGCAGCCGCCAGAACTCCTCCGCGGACCCGACGCCGCCGGGGAACCGGCAGGCCATGCCCACGATGGCGATCGGCTCGTCGGTCCCCACCACCTCGCGGGCCACCGGCAGGAGGGCGGCGGCCGTGTCCTCGCCGCCGAAGAGCAGGTCCCACACGTGCCGGCCCAGGACGGCCGGGCTCGGGTGGTCGAACACCGCGGTGGCGGGCAGGTGCAGCCCGGTGGCGGCGTTCAGCCTGGTGCGCAGTTCCACGGCGGTCAGCGAGTCGAAACCCGCCTCGCGGAAGGCGCGTTCCGGCGGCACGGCGGCGGCCGTGCCGTGGCCCAGCACCGCGGCGGCGTGGTCGCACACCAGGTCCACCAGCGCTCGCCGCTGCTCCGCGGCGGGCAGCCCCGCCAGCCTGCCGCGCACCGGGCCGCCGTCCGCGTCCGCGTCGCCCCGGGTCTCCTGCCACGCGGCGCGCGCCTCAGGGATCTCGCCGAGCAGCGGGGGAAGGCCGTCGACGGTTCCGGCCAGGGCCCGCCAGTCCACGTCGGCGACGGTCAGGCACGGCTCGTCGTGGTCCAGGGCCTGGCCCAGGGCCGCCGGCGCCAGCCGCGGCTCCAGCGCCGCCAGGCCGCGCGGGCGGGGCGGCCCGGCCTCGCCGGCCGACCCGCCGCCGGACCAGG